>JBCBLJ010000457.1:0-6753 GCA_038520195.1 Planctomycetota bacterium | reverse complement strand
TCTTCTGCCGTTCTTCCTCATAGAGGTTGCCGGAGAGTTCCTTGAACAGCTCAAACTTGTCGAGTCGTTTTTGCTTGAGGTCATCGATCGATCCGAGCTTGATGGTGAATGCCGACGTCGTTGGGATACTTCGCTGGCCGAAGCGATCCCAGTCTTCCGACGCTTTGGTCCAAGCGAACTCGGCGTTTTCATCGAGGATGCCTTCGGTCTCGATCGCCTCGGCGTGCTTGAAGGACCATTTGGGGCCGGTCTCGAAGAAGTTCAGCGGAGTCTGTCGCCGAATACGGATCCCCGCATCGACCAAGTCATATCCGCGGTAGAGCCATAGGCGTCCGACGAGCCAGTTATCGGGCTTGCTGTTCGGTCCTGTGGCTTCGTTTCCGTAGACCGCGATTCCTTCTTTCGCCAATGCTTCGTGAAGGACTTCGTCATCGGCGAAGAGCTTGCGGAACTGCCGCTTCTCATCCGACATGCCGAGCTTTTGCCCGTAGAACCAGCCGGTGTACCAAATTAGACGCGGCGCTTTCTTGTTTTGACGAACGCCGCGAGTGAGGAATTCGGTCCCTTCTCGCACCATCTCGTACCGTTGACGGTAGTCGTCGAACTCAACCGAAACGTTGTACGCCAAGTTGTGCGCCTGGTGCTCCCAGACTTTGTCGTAGTGAGGTTGCAGCAACGCGATCTGGTTGAGAGACGCTTTGAGTCGGTCCCACTCATGCATCACGCGATACCGGTGAGCCTTTTCCCAGAGCAAGGTCGCCGCGACGCCGCGAAGCCCGAGTGAAGCAAGCTTCATCGTTTCGCTAGCGGGGCTGATCTCGCCGAGATCGCTCTCGGAGATATCAAACTGCTGCCGCATCGTCGCGAGCTGACCGCCGCTGTCGGACGTGCCGTCGGAAGGCTGTCCAAGCAGATACAGCGGGACCAGCGTCGCCACGAGGACAACGAGGTAAATGATCTTGCGACGAAAAGCAGTCGACTGGTTCATGCCGCTATCTCGCGAGCTTTCAAGAAGAAGTAACTGATCAGGAACGCCAGCAGGCAATACGCAAGCGTCGCGACGCCGTGTCTGGCCAGGAGAGAGTCAAAGATGTCAAAACCACTTGCCGCGTACTCCGCCGTTTCCACCATTTTTGGCAAGTTCGGCAGTGACGTCGCGACCGCGTCCATCGTGTAGACGATGCCCGCATCGGCTTTCTTGATCAACGTGTTGGCCACACCCTCGACATCCAACTGCGTCGTCATCGCGTCTTGTTTGACCAAGCGGACCAGCGACTCGATCGGTCCGCCACCCCGTGAGATATTCGAATCGATGTAGTAGCGCGTGTCATAAATAGTCTCAGCCGAAAAACCGAGCAGAACGCAGACCGCCGTGGCGACCATCGCGACCGGTCCGCTGAGGAACGTACTGAACATCACACCGAACGCGACGATCATCGCCATCTGGAGCCAAATCGAGGTGTACGCTTTGGTCATATTCCACGCGAATGACGTTTCATCGGGTCTCAGGTAAATCGAACTCTTCGTCACGCCGAGATACTGACTGCGATCCAAGCACTTGATAATCACTTGAACACGGCCATCCTCGGTGACCAACTCCGAGAAAACATCGAGAGGTTCGGGGTTCTCGTCGCCGGGACGAAGATTGCCTTCGGCGTCGGTACCATCCATCTCGAGGTCCAACACCCGCTCGTCGACGACATACTCATCCACAATGAAGGCGATCGGGTTGGACTCGGCCTTTGTATCCGGGTTGCGGATCGTGATCGAACCGCGGATCCCCGTTTCAATGTCACCCTTGTAGGACCGGTACGCCCGCACGGACATGTCCAAAGCAATACCGTCTGGAAAGGCTTCACGCGTGACGCCGCTAAACGTGAACTCGGCCATCCCCAGCGTCCCGCCCTCGACGTAGCCGTGCTCGACCTTGCGAGTGCCTTTGGTGACCCCGATCATTCGGGAAAGTCCGGCGCTGCCGTAGCCGCCTGGAAGTCGTTCGTTTCCGACGTCGATTCCGGCATCCTTCGGCTTGCCGCTTCGATCGTAGAATTGAATCTCACCATAAAGCGGGATCCGAGCCCGTAGGTGACCGGTCGGATTGCCCACCGAAAAATTCCCTTCGCCACGTTGGCTGACAACATGCTGGTGTCCGCGGACAAAGTTGCTCAGGCCCGCCTCTTCGCCTTCATCGATCGTGAACGTGTGGACGTGCCGGCGGACCATGTCGGTCTCGCCCGCGACTCCGCCACGGACCTCTCCTGCGTCGGTTATTTCGGCGTGAGAGTGGTTCAAGCCTCGTGTCACGAAGAGATAGCTTGCTAAGCCCATCGGAACGAGCATGACGGTTCCAACTGCCATGAAGCCGAGAATTCGTCCCAGCACAATCTCCGTCGCACGAACCGGCTTGGTGACGATGGTGTAAATCGTTCGCGATTCGATATCTTGTGGCAGCGAGAATGCGCTGATGAACAGAGCGAGCGTCAGAATCAAATAGTTCGTGGCGGTGAGCACGAAACTGATGTAGAGCCTCGCCGGATCGTCGCTGTCCCCGTTGAGGTACCAGCCAGCAAAAAGAAGAATGACGATAAAGAGTCCAACGACGAACAAGACTTTTCGTCGAATGGCCTCTTTAAACGCCAGTCTCGCGAGTGCCAGGATGCGACGAACGCTGGTGCCCGGTAAATCGCGAAACAGCAAATCGCGGATCGCTCGCGCCATCGCGTAAAAGCCTTCCCCGGGGCCGTGTCGGCCAGCGGAAAAGATGTAGCCGACCAAAAGCCCCAGGACGATCGACAACCCAACGAGCACGATCCCCTGTAGTAGCGCGCTCTCGAGAAACTTGCCCGGTCGAAACAACCACTCCTCGAAGCTCCAGAAATCTTCCGGTTGCAACTTCATGACTCGTCGCTCTCCTCCTCGGCGGTCGCCGAAACGCGGCGAGCCCCAGGACGTGCCTCACTTTCGCGGACGATGTTCAGGAACAGGTCTTCCATCGTGGTGGTCGGATTGTCCATCGACTGCAAGTCGCCACCATGCTTGGCGATCAGTTCCGCGATCTCCCGCTTCGCGTCTTCGGTCAAACCGGTTGCATGCACTTCGGTGACGTCCTGGACCTTCAGAAGATCGGTGACTCGTCCGAGTTCCTTGAGCTCACCCTGGTGCAGAATCGCAACGCGGTCGCAGACATCCTGAACATCGCCCAGTTGGTGGCTGCACAATAGAACGGTCTTGCCCTGGTCGCGAAGCGCCAGAATCAAGTCCTTCATCTCGCGAATACCGATCGGGTCGAGTCCGGTTGTGGGTTCGTCGAGCAGGATCAAGTCGGGGTCGTTGATGAGGGCCTGTGCGAGTCCGACCCGACGTCGCATTCCCTTACTGTATTCTCGAAGCTGACGGTGCCGAGCGGCTTGCAGACCGACCAGGTGCAAGAGTTCTTCGATCCGCTCGCGGCGTTTGCGGCCGGACATGTTGAACAGACGGCCGTAAAAGTCGAGCGTCTCTTCGGCGTTCAAAAACTGGTACAGGTACGACTCTTCGGGCAGGTACCCGATTCGCTCGTTCTTGCGCGTCTCGGTCGCGTCCTTGTCGAAGACCAACACGCGTCCACCCGTCGGGAACAGCAGCCCGAGGATCAGCTTGATGGTCGTCGACTTGCCACTGCCGTTGGGGCCCAGCAAACCGAAGATTTCCCCCTTGCGGACCTCGATGTCGAGAGATTTGACCGCGTGAACCTTCTTTCGTCCCCAAAAGTCCTTGTAGACCTTGTTCAGGTTGCGAGTTTCGATGACGACGTCACCACCGGAGGCCGCTGCCGCCCGAGTGACCGCCGGTTGTGCGTCGGCGGAGGAGGTGCCTGCCGCGTCGGCAACGGCTGTCGAGTCAGTGTCCACGTACTTTGGCTTCCGTCTGAGGTGAAATAGAGAATCAGTGCGACAAAAACGGGTCGGCCGCTGAAAAGAAAGACTTTGATGGTGGAGCTACGCCGCTCGGTCCCGCCTGGTTCGCAGCAAATCCAGGGCAGCGTCTGTTTACCAGATCGGCGCCCCATTCAAACGGTCGATCGTAACCAAGACGCCGGTTTCCGACCCGTTGGAGGCCCCCTCACCGACGACATTGCCTCCACCGCGATTGCCCGCCACAATGCGGCCGAGCAAGCTGAGGATCGACGGGTTTCCCGGTTTCGCTCGGGCCGAACCGTTCACAAAATGCCACACCTTGAGCTACGAAGACGCCCTCCGGTACCTCTACGATCGCATCGACTACGAACGCGCGCGTGATCGTTCGACCCACCACGAGTTCCGGCTCCAACGCACCATCGAACTTTTCGAGCGACTGGGTCTCGGCGATTACTTGCATCGCGGGCCGACGCCGGACCGCGAATCCCGCTCGCCTCCGGTACCGCTGATCCACCTCGCGGGCACCAAAGGCAAGGGCTCGACCGCAGCCATGGCGAGTTCGATCCTCGCCTCGGCTGGAAATCGCGTCGGCTGCTATACCTCCCCCCACCTGACGAATCTTGAGGAACGATTTCGGATCGACGGCGTGCCCTGCGACGCGGAGGAGCTGGTTGAACTGGTCGAGACCGTCCGTCCCGTGGTCGATCGAATTGACGCGGATTCGACGGTTTCGTTCTTCGAACTGACCACGGCGATGGCGATGCTGCACTTCAGCCGCAAGCAGTGCGACGCCATCGTCCTGGAAGTCGGGCTGGGAGGACGACTCGATAGCACGAACGTCTGCGCGAGCAGCGTCGCCGCGATCACCTCCATCGGGCTCGACCATCAACGGGTGCTCGGGCAAACGCGTCCCGAGATCGCCGCCGAAAAGTCGGGGATCATCAAATCACCGGCGCCGGTTGTCAGCGGCGTCGAGGACGCCGCGTCCGTCGCGGTCATCAACGCCGCCGCGGATCGCGCCGGGGCACCGTTCTACCAAGTCGGTGCCGCGTACCGGATCCAGATGCTCGAAGCCCTCCAACAGGGCTCGCGTTTTCGGTTCCATGCCGAGGACGGCTCGCTTTGCGGAGACGATTCGGCGCGCGATCTGGACATACGGATCGGACTCGAAGGCGCCCATCAAGTCAGAAACGCGGCCGTCGCGATCGCGGCGACACGACTCCTCCGCGATTCACGTCCGATCGATGATACCGCCATCGTGGAAGGTCTCGCGCGTGTCAGTTGTCCCGGACGCGTGGAGCGATTTCGGCTCGGCGAAGGTCGCGCCGTGATCGTCGATACCGCCCACAACGAGGATTCGATCGAAGCCCTTTGCGAGACTCTCCGCACGGGCGTTGCGATCGGTGCCCTGAACGCTCCCGTGGTTGTTCTGTTCGCGTCAAGCCGAGACAAGGATGTCGGCTGCATGGCCAAGCCGCTGTCCGCGCTGGCCGACGAAGTCATCTGCACGCAGTTCTCCGACCCACCTCGCTACGTCGCCGCGGCGACGGTCGCCGAGTATTTCCGCGCTGCCGGCGCGAGCCGCCTCGCGACGGAGCCCCGCGCAAGGTCCGCGCTCCGGATCGGTCGTGATCGCATTGCCGATGGTGGCACACTCGTGATCTGTGGGTCGTTCTTTCTCGCCGGCGAACTGCGGCCCGAGATCGAGGCCGTATCGATGGAAACCTCCATCGAAGCCATCGCCGTTGGGCGGATTCGGTGATGGCGACCGGGACACCTTCTCGCTTGCACATTTGGCACGCCGCGGCGTCCGACGATGCCCCGGGGCGTCTGGAAACCCATTGTGAATCGCTACTCGACTCCGAGGAACTCGCCGCGGCCGATCGCTTTCGCGTCGCGACGGCTCGAAATCAGCATGTTGTGGGTCGTGGAATGGTGCGTTGGTTGCTTGGCGGCGCAAGCGTTCCGCCGCAGCGAATTCGATTTGGTTGTGGCGACCACGGCAAACCGTTCGTGGTGGAGCCGGCCGCGGCCCGCCAACCATTCAACATCGCCCACACCGACGGATTGGTGCTTTGCGGTATCGCCGACAACGAAACGCTCGAATTGGTCGGCGTGGATGTCGAGCCGATGAACCGCCGGACCACCACCGATTTGGCGGAGCGGTATTTCTCACCGCCGGAAGTCGCCGCGTTGAGGGCGCAGCCAAACCATGAACAAAAGCGATTTTTCCTGCGCATTTGGACGCTGAAAGAGTCTTTCATCAAAGCACTCGGAACGGGGCTTTCGACGCCACTGGCCGACTTTGCGTTTCACGACATTGAAAGCGATTCCCCGTCGATCGAGTTTCTCGCCCCCGAATTGGATGACGGCCGCGACTGGCGGTTCTTTTGTTTTGAACCCCGGCTTGGATTCCTTGGTGCGGCGGCCGTCCGCCCCGCGTCCGGCATCGAGGCGGTGCTCGATTGCCGCCCGTTTGAGCCATTTTTTGGCGAGGAGGACGCCGACGCCAAGGGATGAGATCTCCGCATTTGCTAACGCTGGGAAACCCCGTTCACTTTGACAAATCAGGGGTACTTGTGCGACCATAAGGCGTTGGCATTCCAGCCGGTGAAAATCTCGTTTTTCTCGTCTTACGGCACTCATGTCCAGTCTTTCGGTCACTCAGATTCTGAAGCTTCTCCGCGATGGTGAACGCGATGACCGCGAGGCTGCCGCCGCCGAGCTCTACGAACGCTACCGTCGACAGGTCGAGCAGATCGCCCGCGGGCGGTTGATGCCCGGTGGTGGCCTGGCCGACGAACAGGATGTCGCCCAGAGCGCATTTCGCAGTTTCTTCGGACGGATCGATACCGGC
>JBCBLJ010000920.1:0-3125 GCA_038520195.1 Planctomycetota bacterium | reverse complement strand
AATGGCTCCGCGCGTCTTCCGCGAAACAGCGATTGCAGGATGCGGACGAAGCACCTGCAGAGCACCGCGTCATTTGTGTGACGCAAGACCGCATGAACGCCTGGCTCTCGCTGTCAGATCAACAAGGTAACGAGTTGGAGCGTGTTCGAGTGCGGATGCTTCAAGATCGAATACGGGTCGCGGCGGAGTTACCCGCGCTCGGCGGTGTGATCTCGTGCGACTTTCGACTCACCGGTGACCAAGACCAGCTCCGGCTGGAGTTGTTAGGTGCCCGGATCGGGCGACTTCCGGTTCCGATCGCAACGTTGCTTCGGTGGTTGCCAGACGACGCAATTCCTTCCGATGGGAAGACACAGGTTTCGTTGGATTCCGATCCACCGTTGCTTCTTTGGGACCTCATCGACGCACCAGATGTCCGACCGATCGTTCACAAGATTGAGTCGGTGGATGGTGCGGTCGAGATCACGATCGGCGCGCCAGCACTGTCGCGATGACATGATCGCCTCGTGTTCTGCGATTCGCGTGGATCGCGATCGGGGACAGAACACATCGACGGCGCATGCGAGCATTCCGGTCAAAGCCGGGGATTTTGCACCCACGAAGGGCACAAAGATCACGAAGGAAGCGGGAGCAACGGCGGGATGGATCAGGATCGGGGCACCGGCACGTACCCGATCAAATGTCGCGGGTTGCGGCTCGGAATCTTTGGGAGAGACGCTACAACGCGGCGCACAAAACGGATGTCGACTGAACAAAAAATCTGGCCGGGTACAGTAGCGATTGGGCAGTAGAGATTGGGGACAGAGCACATCGCCGGGAATGTATTCCGGTCGGGGACGGGAATTCTGCACCACGAAGGGCACGAAGATACGAAGGAAGCGGGTGCAGAGGCCGGACGGATCGCGATCGGGGACAGAGCACATCGCTGGCGACGGCGCATGTGGGCATTCCAGTCGGGGACGGGGACACTTCACCACGAAGATCACGGAGGAAGCGGAGCAAAGGCGGGACAAGAAGCGGGTGCGAAGGCGGGACAGAGCACGATCATGTGTCGCCGCTTGCGGCTCGGAATCTTTGGGAAAGACGCTACAACGCGGCGCACAAAACACATGTCGACTGAACAAAAAATCTGACCAGAGATTTGTGAAAGGAATGACCCTCACGGTGCATTGTCATAGTTGAACCGAGAGAGTTCATCGGACTCCAGCAGCAACCGCGACTCTTGCCCCATCGCCAGCTGATCGAGTCCCACAGAGTTCTCAAGGTGCACTCCGGTCCGTCGTGGTTCGCCCGACAGTCATAGCCCTGGCTGTCGGGCGGACTCGGCGATCGGACCTGGAAATCACAGCGAGCCTCCTCGGCTGATGCCGAAGCAAGTCGTTGCGAGCCGCGGTCGCCTCCCAGATGATGCGGAGGGGTGCCGTCGCACATGTCATGCCCATCGATGAGACGAACACCTCCGATGTCGACTCCAGATGGGCGGCGGTCGCGGCCGCTCGACTTGATTCCACCCGCTTTTCGCTGTTCCGCTCGGCATGCGAAACATCTCCGAACACAACGTTGCGGTTCATACCCTAAGCCTGCGCTTCACTGGTGCTGTGTCGAATATTTCAAAATGAAAGCTATGAAACTGGAAGAAACACTGGGTCTATCCGCGTATAGTTGCCCGCACAAGAGTCCCATCGGGCGTGCCGGTTAACGCAGCAAGTCGACTTGATCGATGATCTCAGACTCAATTTGCTTGATCGCTTCGTCGAGTTCGATCTGTTCTTCTTCAGCGAGACCCTCAACCTCTCGTGCTCGCACAATGAACTCGAGCGCCGAGACGAGATCGCCCTCTCGATAGTGGACTTGCCCGATTCGCGCGAGCGCGAGCTGAGGGAATTCAAAACCGAGATCAATTGTCCGTTGGTACATCTCGATCGGGTCGGACTTGGGCAGCACACGCGACATCGCCATGATGTCGGCCCATTCCAACAGGTAGCTCGGCTCATTCCCATGAGCCCGCAAACACTGATCACGCAGCGCATAGAATTCGTCGATGTCGTGCGTTTGCAGTACTTTTCGGGCCAGTGCGAGCCGAAGCCGGCGGCTTGGAATCGCGGCGATCGCGGTGTTCAAATAGGGAACGGCACGGTTGGGGCTGTGCGAACGCGTGTAACGATCCGCCAACTCGTTGTTTAATAGAAAGCTGCCGAGGAAGTGCCGCTGGCCCAGTCGCAAGAACCGATGTTCGCGTCGCTTGAAGAACAGGCTTTCGTAGCACCCGAGCCCCCAGACGAGTTCCTCCGGGTGTTCGCTGAGACGCGGGATTCCTTCGGTGCACAGTTGGTCGATGGAGACACTGTCGCGTTCAAACAGCGCGACGCGCACTGCACGTCGCCAATTCAAAATCTCCGCTCGGGATTCGAACTGTGCGTCAATCTGAGCGAGCGCCGAAGCCAGGATCAGAGAATCGGCGTGCTGAAACTCAGCGGAGAACAGGAACCAGAGTCGAAGCCCGGAAACCACTCTGTCTCGCACGGACGATTTCAGTCCCGCGACTCGCTGGACGATGGCATGCTCCCCGTCGGATGTCTCGAGTCCGAAATCGGCAAAGGCCGACTTGTAGTGGACACGACGCTGCTCGCCGACGCGAAAGATCGTCCGGAAAGCGTGAGCGAGCGGTCCGAAATCGATGAGGACATCGTCCACTGCTTTTCGCGGCGTCCGCTCGCGTGGCGACGATGCCGATGGTCGAAACGGTGATGAGTTGCCATATCGCGGCGAATTGAGAAACACAAACGCGGAGGCTTGTCCGGATTGGATTTTGTTTTGCCGCCGCGAAACGACTTCCTGGTAGCGTTCGGCGACGGTCTGCTTGCTCTCCATCCGCAGGCCTTCCTCCAGCGCTTCCAGGAGTTGTTCGACGCTTCGAACTTCTTCTAACTCAGCGTCAAGCGTCGCAAGCAACTCTTCGGCCTGACGCTTCAGCCCTCGCTCATTCGACTCGGCCGCAATCGTTCGAGCATTGATCGCCGCCGAGATCGCTTCGCGGATCTGGACTTCCTGAAGATCTCCGGACTGCCGGACGCTCTCGCGTATGGTGTTGGACTCGGCGATCGCCTCTCGAATTGCGACGCGTT
>JBCBLJ010001130.1:0-1970 GCA_038520195.1 Planctomycetota bacterium | reverse complement strand
CTGATCGTTGACCTGCTGTACCAAGGTGGCCTCAGCTACATGCGCTACAGCATCAGCAACACCGCCGAATACGGTGATTACTGCACGGGGCCTCGCATCATCACCGAGGAGACCAAGGCGGAAATGAAACGCGTGCTCGAAGAGATCCAAAATGGAACCTTCGCACGCACCTGGATTCTCGAGAATCGTGGCGGCGCGGCATTCTTCAAGGCCACTCGGCGCCGCGAACGAGACCACGGCGTCGAACAAATCGGCCGCGGCCTGAGAAAGATGATGACCTGGATCGACGAGAAAGAGGTCGACTGAAGTCTCCGATCGTTCGTCGAAACTTACCGCCGCACATAGGATGCGGCCAAGTAGAAGCCCAATGCCGTGAGAAGTTGGGTCACCCGGCAATGATCAAAACGGAGACAGTCACGAATCATCGGCATCCACTCGGCTCAGCAACCGAGCACGGATTCGATTGCCGTGCTCCTGGATTGACGGCTCCTTGTAGATTTCGATCGCACGCTCGCTGTCACCCAATCGTTCGGAAAGCCGGCCCATGTTGTACCGAGCCGCCGGCACCCAATACGACATTTGCTCGTCATCCAAGACTCGCTTTTGGATCCAGTTGTCGGCTGTCTCGTAGCGTTCGTCATCGGCCTGCAACAGGCTGAGCCAATACGTCGCGGTTCGCTTTCCAAGACGCATCATGGCTTGAACCTGCTGGACCTGTGCGTCGTATTGCCGCGCATCCATTCCGAGCTCGCGACGAATCCCGTATTGCAGTTGAAGTTCAACATCGATCCGCAGGTCTTCGATCTCGAATTCCGGGGCGCGCTGTGCGAGATACAAGCTACGAGCCCCCTGAATGCCTTCTTCCTCGTCGTCGGAGAACTGACCGGTGAGGTGTCGCCAACGGCCGCGCTTGAGGTCCTTGGCCATGTCGAAGCTGGCATCCATCATGGCCCATCGAGCGATGTACCAAAACGCGAACACCGGATCACGCTCGGCATGTGCATCGCACGTCGCACGATAGACTTCGGCGAGCAACGGGACATCCCAGAGGCGAACACTGCCGATCCCCGTCACGGAATCGAACGCTTCCGACATACCGTCTGCATCCAAGTAGACCTTCATGCGTCGATCACCCGTCAGGCCCGACTGAAGCAGTTTCATTCGGGGACTGATCGCCTCGGGAAGTGCGTTGAACAACGCCGCGCATTGCTGAACGTCGTTCTTCGTCACCGCGTACTTGAATTGATCCAATCCCGCGATACTCAATCGCCGGAGCACCAACGCGTTGGTACGAGCCTGCCCGAGCGTCGCGATACCAACTTGATCAGGCCCCGGAACATAGATGCCCAGCGTCGGCTCGAACAAATAGACTTCGTTCTCGATCAGAACTCCCGCACAGAAGGGCTTCGTCGCTCCGGTTTTCGCATCGATCGTCGCGATCACGGCGGCGGGGATACCCGCTTGATGACAGAGCTGCGTGAAGACGCCGGCGCGTTGAAGGCCGTCGCCCGTACCACGCAGGACCGTCTCGTAATCGCTCTGCCGATAGCCTGCCCCGCGAAACGTCATTCCAAGCGGTAAGCTCGGACCATTGGGCGCGGGCGTGCGTCGCACTTCGGGTTCGAGGGCGATATTGCGAACGGTCCAATCAAACAGCCGAGCGGCCGTTCGCAGCTGCCGTGCGGGCTCCTCACCGAGCGCATCTTCGATGCTCGCGAACCACTCCTCGAGCAACGCATCGTCCTGCCCCTTCGTATCGACCCAGCCGTAGATCGATTGAAACAAAAAGCAGTCGCGCAAGTGCTTGGTGTCACTCGGTTGAAAGTCTGGCTCGACAACGCGCGGACGAAGGGTGTCGGTCGGAATCACATCGCGGAGCGATTTCATGAGGTCCGGCGCACCGGGCTCCGCCGACTTCCCATCCTTCCAACGGTTGAGGTGAAATGCGACCTGCTTCTGAACTTTCTCGG
>JBCBLJ010001073.1:0-2254 GCA_038520195.1 Planctomycetota bacterium | reverse complement strand
GTCGGCCACGTCGCAAATACTTCGACCGTCTCGCCGATGGTGATGTCGAACGTGTACGTCACGTTGCCACCTTCTTTCGCGATTCGATAGTCGTTCTGCCAAGCCGCACCGGCTTCAAACACTTCACTCTGCCATTGGCCGTCGGTCTCCGAGTATCCCGTGTCCCGGTTGTCAATGATCGAGACCCCCGCGAGCTGCGACAGGTTGCGAACACGATTGTCCTCCGCGAACAGGCGTTCGAGACCCGGCGCGTTGATGAGATCCGCGGGAGTCAGTGATGCAATCTGATTGCCGGAAACGTCCAAGTTCTGCAGTGATCGAAACTCAACCGGCAAATCCAGTCGCGTGAGTTGATTATCGCTGAGGTCGAGGTAGGTCAGGCCGCTGGCATGTTCCAGTCCGGTCAGATCCGCGATCCCGAGGCCGGAAAGATTCAGCCGTCGAAGTTCCGCTATGTCGCTGGCGAAGATCGGTCGATGGGTGACGGCATTTCCATCAAAGCCGACCGTCACCGGGTGGCCGATGGCCCGCGCGATGCCAGCCCTGAAGTTCGGATCGATGTCGCTTCCGATGAGCACCTGCATGTCCGTTGCGGGCACACCTTCGTTGCTGAACCCGCTCGCCGGTAGCGTGATCGATTCACCTGCGTCCTCATCAAGATCGAAGACTTCGATACTTTCACCGCCGAAATCGTCGCGGCCGCTTCCGCCGAAGAGTGCATCGAGTTCCGCGGCTCCGACAAGCCGATCGTCTCCGTCGCCGCCGAAAATCCGATCCCGGTCTGGCGTCGGGTGCGAAGCACCAAGCGTCGGGGCATCAACGATGAGGGAGTACTCAATCGGTTCGGTGGAAAGATCTCCGTCGGGTCGGCGGACGCGTACGTAGTAAGTGCCAGCATCAACGTCACGAAGGTCCGTGACGGCGCGATTGCCACTTCGAACCAAGTGCCCAGTCTCACTGATCAAGTCACCAACGAGTCCTGAGGGTCGAATCTGAAGCGCGGGGTTGGATCGCGTCGGGTCGGAGGAGGCTCGGATAAGAATCTCCTTTGAATCGAGCGGTGCCTCCAGACGGAGCGTCAACGTCTCATAACCGGCGGTGATTGCATCCTGGATCTCGCTCGTGAGATCGACTTGTAATGCGGAAAAGCCGGTGGCGAACGAAACATTGGTGCTTGATGAGAGAGGTTTTGATTGGTCACCATCGATAGATCCGTCTCCCACTTCATCGATGACACCGATTGACAATTGGCGATCGATTGCACCCGAACCGGCCAAAGGCACGGTGATCTCTCCATCGGTCGACCATAGCTTGCTGTCTTCAAAGAAGACAAGGTTCGCCCCCACCGCTTGCAACTGACTCGGCGTGTCGATCGTTGCCGTCACCTGCTGAACGGTGTAGTCTCCTGCGTGAAGTTTGAACAGATTGCGTGGACCGCCATCAGCGCTTACGGCAGCGAAATACAGCGTCTCGTCGATCACGGTCAATTCGAGTGGATCCGAATCACCCTCCTGATTCACGTTGGTAACACGCTCTGGGGTCGCGTTCGTCATATTCTTATTGACGCGATAGATTTCGCTTCCGAATGTCGGATCGTCCGCCACAAAGAACAGGTCATCGCCGATTCGCACTAATGAACGCGGGTTGTTCAGGCTACTGGCGACCTCAAATCGCTCGTAAACGAGTCCGTAGTTTCGTCGCTCGGCAATGCCACTGCTGCGCATCCCGTTGTCACGAATCTCATCAACCTGCATTCGATTGAGCGCGCGTCCGCCGGTTCCATCGGCGAAGAAATACATCACATCCCGTTCGAGCAGACCGAGCGATTGCCATTGGGCGAATTGGGCGGCGCCGCTCGGATTGGCCGCGCGCGTGAACTGGGGTTGGGTGAGCGTGAATCCATCCTCTTCGATCAGGATGTCGCTCGCGTTGTCGGGCCTGGTGGGGCGAATGAATGGATTGAGAGAATCATTGCGAGCCCCCGGCTCCATGATTCCCGTGGTCAAAAACAGATCGCTCGGTTGACCGGGGTTGGGTGACTCGGATCGATAGGCGAGCAGCCCATCAAAACCGATCATGTCGTAGGGCCTGCGGAGATAGACTCCGATGAAACGATCTCCCACTGTCTGGATGCTTCGGCCGTCGTTGCCCTCGTTCGAACTTGGCGATGCGAACAGAACTTCTCCATTGGATGCGGTTTCACTCGCACCTGGTCGGCGACCGCGAAGGAATAGAATCGGTTGCGGCTCGAGGC
>JBCBLJ010000353.1:0-8142 GCA_038520195.1 Planctomycetota bacterium | reverse complement strand
GGGTGAATGTCGTTTTCGCTTCTTCATTGAAAGTCCTTTCGCCAGTCTTCGCTGATGAACTTTCATAACTCATGGATCAGATTTTGGGGAGCACTCCAGTGTCACCCGCGCGATATTCCATCGCTGCGATGGCACCACACACAAGAAAAGAAAAAATGGCGGTCTTGATAAAGAAAATGTATCGCATAACGAACTAATCCTTGATCAAGCGAGAGCCTGGCTTAGGAAACGGAGAACTCGAAAACCCTTGGGTGCGGGTCAATTGGAGGCTACTAAGAATTTAACGCACTCGATCAACGCAGGGTTTTGTGTGAAAGCCAAAGTACGCTAGCAACTGCGAATACGCAAACGCAGATTGCGACGCTAGATTTCGGTCCAAGACAATCAAATCACGCAACCAAATGATGCAAGCCACGTGCCAGTGACCAGATCGATGGTTTATGCTCACCAGCCGAATTTCGCCTCCAAGGTCGCGTGATGCACGAGACAAATCCGATCATGCAGATCGCGTCCCGAGGAAAGACGCAAACACACCAACCAAACGCAACATGCAATACGCGCAAGGTTAGGTCGCCATGTCGAACGGTTCCGGCACATTTCATGGGCACCCGACACGGTTCGCCGATTTCCGACTTCCTGGTCGTGCCTACGACTTCTCCACAGCACTTCCATGAGGTGATGGCTGGGGAGCATTCGTTTGAAAACAGCCCTTGAGTTCCGCCTCAAAATCGCTGCAAAAGTCAGTCCATTTCCGCCTGAATCGAGAACGCTTGGACTCGATCAAATCGAACAGTTCCGGATCGTCGAGTTCGGCGGCAATTTGATCCGCTTTGGATGTCTGTTCTCGGTAATGCTCGAGTAATTGTTGGAACTCCGTCTCCTCAGCGTAAGTGCGTAGGATCAATAGGCGGTTAAAGAAGGCGTCTTTAAAGTCAACACTGAATGTCCGCTTCTTCGTGGACGTATTCTTGTAGTAGTGAAAGATGCCGACGCGAGGATCCGCAAATGTCTCATAGCCAAACATGTAGTTTCTAAGGCTGATTTCGACGTCCGGCCCGCCCCACTTACGGATCTTTTCACAAAAACCACCGATAGAATCAAAGTGAGCCTTGGCAACAAACGTCAGCCCGCCCGGACAGAGCGGCGTACGGTACGGCTGCTCGTAGGTGTTGCGACCGTAAAAGTGCCATGTGGGTTTGGAGCCCGACTTACCAAGGGTGTAACCGAATTGTCTTTCACGAACATTCGGCTTGTCCAATTCCGTTACGTTGTAAACGTTGCCGGTTACCAGGCACTGATCATCATGTTGTTGGGAGGTTTCCATCAGATGATCCAACCAATGGTCGGGAACCAAGACGTGACTGTCAATGAAACAGAGGTAGTCTCCGGTAGCGCGATTGGCACCACCGTTTCGAGCGGTGACGCAACCAACACCGCCTGGATCAGAGGACTCGACCACGACGTTCGGGCACTCGGCAACCGATTCGATGCTCCCATCGGTGCAGTTGTCGTCGAAGACCACGATCTCGAAAGGCACAGATGAGTTGGCATCAAGTACCGATTGGACGGTGCGTTCCAGCCAAGCGCCCTCGTTGTGCGTTGGGATCACAACGGAAACCTTCGCCGCGGGCGTGCTCACTGTTGGCTTGGACTTGACCTGCGGTTGTTCGTTTACACGCACACGCGTGGTGGCGGCACCCTCTCTTTTCCAGAGGGTCAGATGATTGGGTGCTGCCAGCAATACGTTGCGACCGAATCCATGTGCATCGAGAGAGCGTTCGTGAGCTTTCACGAGAATGTCCTGCGAATCGGACAAGATCACGATGAAAAGCGCACCGCTGTCTGTTGCCAGCTGGTCGAGGAGATATTGGAGGTCTGACGGTGACCCGATCACTGCTCGCGGTGGCGGGTCGCTAGGTGACGGTGTTTGGCTCCGGCATTGGTGGCCGTGATGTGCTGCTATCGCCTGTACGCTTGCAAGGTCCAAGCCTTTGCGTTGCTCGGGAATCCAGACGATTCCGCGGGGGAGCGTTGCGAAAAAGGTGTCGAAGAAAGCTGTTTGGTGCATGGAAGCGGTCGATCGACCATTGGGCGAGCCGACTCAATCCGTTTTCGCCGGGTACTGGTACTGTTGGAGAGAATCGGGAAGCGAGTGTGTGGCGAGAATCGCGACCGACACTTCACCGAACGGGTTGTCTTTTTCGAGCAAGCCTTTCGCGTAGGCGGCAAGCTTGGCTGCATCGGAGGGCGACCAAGCGCCGGCGTGGATAATCAGTGCATCGTTGCGACCTTCATCATGCCGCGAGAACATCTTGCCCAATTCACCGAGCGGGTTGAACATTGAGTGCGGATGAAGGTAGATGTCCTGTGCTTCGAATGCAGATTCTACCGCCGTCGTCGCTTGTTCGATCGACATGGACTCATCAAGTTGGATTTCGGGCCATTCCATGGGCTGTCAGACCTTCAACTTACTCATGTCAGTATAAATTTCATCCTCGCGCAACGCCGCCGCTTCGCTAGTCAAGCCCAAGTCGTCGAGCACGTTCATGATCCAGTCGACATCGTTGTTACTATGGATCAACAGGTTACTCTTCCCATCCCCGGTGTGTTCCACACTGACCTGAAAGTCAAGAAATGGGTCCGCGAGACCTTTCTTGCCGTGTACCTCAGACCATCGATATGGAAAAACGACATGCCTACCTGGGTGGACAAATATGTCGTCCACATTCAGCTTGCCAATCAACTCAAAATGCCAGTTGCTCGAAATCGACTCGCAAATTCTGATGCAGCGTTCGAACTCCGCGTCAAAGCACTGCACACTCAGAACCACAACGTGAGGAGGCCCCATCGTATCAACAGCGACATCAAGAGCGTCTCGAAAGATGGTCGACGCGTCCTGGAACTCACAGATGTGTTTGCAGCAAGCGTATTTTATGGTCGTTGCGGAATGGCGTATTCTAACCTCTCCGGCGGGAATTTGGATCCGATCATTTTCGGACTTGAATTCGGATTCCGTCGATTTCAATTGCTCCGCGAATCCCCACGATTCTGCAAGACGCTTGAATAGACCCTTGTGTAGCAGCCACCCCTCAGCGTCTCGCTCGGGATTCGCCAATGGTTCAATACTGACGTTGAAACCCGTGGAATGCTCTTGCCGCTGAAATGATCGCATTGGACGATGCAGTAGCAATTCGCCATGCCCTAGCCAATCGATCTCCGACGTAATCCACAATCGATCCTCCATGCAAATTCGACGATGCATTGCTTCCACTACATCGAACGAACCCGATGAATACGGGAAGATCAGACGCCACGTTGCTAACTGAAGCGCTTTTTTGTCCCAATCGAAAACTGTCGATGCGACTGCCCCTGGCGAACAGGATTTCCATGGAGGAACTGGTTGACCCAAGTCAGTAGTGCTAAGTCCCAGCCTCTGCGCAAAAGAGTCAATGATTGAGTTCGCCAGCGTAGGTTTGTTTGCAATACGCACTCCGGCGACAGGAAAAGCCGTCCAAGTCACCTAAAGAATCCTCAGCTTGAAGTACCGGTTCCATCCCAACGCTTCCATGGGTCATCAATCTCAATGATGTGGTCCCCGAGTTCATCCCAGAATGTGGTACCTGCTTCGTCACCATTTTCAATCAGCAAGTCACGGGCACGTCGAAGATCGCTATCTTGTTCCAGCATCTCAAGCAGCAGATCCTTAACCGTTGTCTCTTTGTCTTTGACAATTCTTCCTCGTGGCACAATAAAAAATAGTGCCTTACCCTCCTGAGCAAATTCTAGAAACTGCTCCTTCAGATGCGCTTTTGCTTGGCTCGAACTAAGGCCTCGTTTTACTTCTATTCCTTTAGTGGCGTCACCGTAGTCGATGCGCTTAGTGGAATCCGCACCACCTCGAACAACCTCAAACAAGAACCCTGGAGACAACTCATCTACGACCCTAGGCAGAGCGGAAAACTGAAAGAGATATCCCTGAAGCTGACGAATTGCACTGTCATGCGATTCACCACGTGTGATCATGGTGAATAGCAGTTCCTTGAGGTCGTCAGGTCGCGTTTTGAGGGCTGCCAGTTCAAGCATCTCGCCGAGATGGAGTAGCATTTCGACAGATTTACTTGCTTCTACAGAGAGAATGCCCATGCGAGCCAGCTTCGGCACTAGGTCGGCAATCTCAGCATTTGGTACCTTGCTCGAAAGATTGCTCGAAAGAAACCTCGATGCCGCTCCAAATTGACGGAGTACTCTCCCCAGATCCTCGGCGGATATTTCCACCAACGCCTTGTGAATCCGATTAAACCACGCCGCATCTTTTGCTGACAAAGACTTTGCAAAAATCTCGAGTCCATGGAAGATTCGTATGAGCTCCTCATCGTCGGTGACATCGGTGATTGCAGCGTTGAATGCCCTCGCTGCTTTCGTTCCATCACCGATTCTTGTGACAAATTTGGCAAGGTGAGTGTTTCCTCCCTTTTCACCGAGTTCTAAAAGTTTGCTCGCAAATGCTGCGCCCAGATTATTGCCTTCATTAGCGAAATCGAGCATGGCGATGGCCGCCCGCGTTGCGGGGCCCACCTGCTTCAACGCAGCGATCAAATCATCAAATGAACCCCCGAAAGCGGCGCTTGTAAATCCGTTTGCGCCATTGTCCTGAGAGTTCCAGCATTCGTTCTCCCAGCAATCGAGAGCGTATTCGTACATCTCAGTGACCGCGGCCGTTACGATCGGCTCGACGGCCAAGAAAAACTGTCCGAACTTCGCTGCCTTTGAGATCTTGGAGAGCGCTCGAACAAGGTCGACACCTAAGTCCAATGCAGGAAGAGGCTCTGCTATTAAACCCAGCGCCGCCAACATTGTCTCACGAACGTCTATGTCACGATCTGAAAACGGTGTTAGACGCCAAATGTTCTTCGCAAGGTCGCGAACATCGGCCCATGCACCGATACCGGGCATCAAGCTGATTGCCAAATCCCCAGCGAAGGCGGCATCAATGTCGTCACTTCCCGCGAAGGCACCCCAAAGAACGTCAACGAGCACCGTTCCCGCGTACTCCAGTTCCGTAAGGACATCTTTGTCACCGACCGCAAAATTCAAGAAGCTGTTGTCCGTGGCGACTTCACTCCATCCGAACAAAGTCCACTCTTCCAAAACTGCTCGTACGTTGGCCACGCGGTCAGACTCGCCGCGTGAAAACACGAGGAGATCGTAAGACGTCTCGCCGTTCGGACGATCGGGGACATCGAAGGACCCGGTATCGCCACCCCAGAAATAAACGTGGTCATCCCGGTTCCCATAGAGAGCGACCCGGTAGGACGTGTTAGGGTCAAGTCCGGTTAATTCGAGCGTCGTGTAATTGCTTGCGGTGATATCGATCGCATCGCCCGTTGGGCGGTCGATGCTGGTGGTCGCGTCGCTATGTTCCGCTAAGCCCTGGCTCAAGAGCACGTTATCTGATGATATTTGTGGGCCACCGCCATCTGACGACGCCACCTTTCGTATTTGAACGAAGTTGGTGTGGCCGTCCGACATATACCCAGCGGCAGATGCGGTTACGTACGTCCGCCCACGAGCATCCCATTCGCGACCTTCAATCGAAATCGTCGCGGATGCTGTGCCATTCTGAATAACGGAGTCTGGGGCACTGATCAGCCCCTTGGAGTCGAAGAAATGAATCGGTGTCCCGTTAGGAGCGTCCACGTGCGCGGTCACCGTTGTCGTCTCATGGTTGTCAAACCAAGTGTCGACATAAAGAAAGTAATCCTCGAAGGACAACGAAACCGTAAGGGGTTTACCGGTGAGAAACTGTTCGGTTTCGAAACTATTGGCACGCACAAGAAACCTGAGATGCCCCGGAATCTCATCGCCACTGAACGTAACGCTTGATCTCCCTCCCGACGTGTACCGCAGTGCGGTTGCATCGAATACTGACTCGGGCAAGACCTCGAAATCAAACCACGTAACCGGCGTGCCGTCGACGACGAGATTCCCATATTGGTCCTTAAACTCAACCTCGAGTTCGTAGACATCATCCTTGTTGGGTTCTGCCGGATTGTACTCGGTTAGCGGGAGCGAAATCGCGATCCCATTACGCCAACCATGCCAGATGCCCTGAGCCGCGACACCAGGAAGAATTTGCACTGAATCTTCGCCAATGACTCGGCCATGAAGTTTCCAGATCAATTGGTAAACGTCGCCTGCCTGATTCGTCGGAAGCGTGATCTCCAGGCCAGCCGTACCGTCAACGATCGTCATGCTGTTGGGAAAGATCGCCCCATTGGGGTGAATGAGTTCGAAATGGACTTCGTCGCCGTCGAAAGCGTTGCGGTCATCTCCCAAATATCCGTAGATCAACTCCACTGTTGTGTCGTCGGCCGTCACAGCATCCTGTTTTCCAAAGACAAAGTGCTTGCCGGCAACCGTGACGTTGACTTCATCCTCCGAGAGCGGGTCGTCATTTTCCTTGTAAAGAAGCTCGGTCCGGATAGTGTAGGCTTCCTCGCGGGATTCGATGCCTTCGACGTAAAGAAGGATCTCTCGCGGCTCTTCCTCAGGATCCTCCGGAAGCATCCCCGCGAGGTCCAACAGCTCGCTCGCGAGGTAAGTGTCCGAATGCACATAGTCACCACCAGCGGTGATGGTGTTTCCGTGACGAGGTGCCTCACCCGGCTTTGTCCAGAGTCGAAGACCGCCGGATGCTGGAATGTAATGCCCGTCTTGATCGAGCGAAACCAAGTTCGGTGCTGACGCTGGGTAAGAGAAAGAAACCGACAAGTGGTCCGGGTTCACATCCGGTGGGATCTCGATGATCAGCGGCGTCATCTGAGCGTGGCTGTATTCGCCTAGATTCCCGTCAATCAAATAAAGGTCAAATCCGTCAGCGAAGTCCGGAATGCCGTCGTTGTCCGAATCCGCATAGGCTTCTTCAACGCGCTTGCCCTCACCGTCGGCCTCAATCTCGTCCTCCTCGTCTGTTCTGTCGGGGAACTCGAATCCATTGTCATTGTCGGAGTCGACATCCAGATCAATCGGGTCAACGTGCTTGATACCGATATCGAGCTTCGGATTCGCACCTTCACCCCAAGGCGCGTTGCCAGAAGGAACGTCAAACAACTCCGACGCGTGGGTGACGGCACCGATTCCAGGCAGCACCGACGTTAAAAGAATGTCGCTATCGATCGCGTCGTTGTTGCCCTGATTTGGATCGACAAGCAGCTCATTGTCGTCCACTTTGACGTAGTAAGTCCCAACTTCTACATCGACAAAGCGATAAGTTCCATCGAGAGCGGTCGACTGTTGCTCGACCAACTCATAGCTGATGTTTCCGTCTCCATCTTCCTCTTGTTTGTACAACTCGACATCCACTTGGTCCTCGGGCAACTCACCTAGGTCTTGCGTTCCACCCCAATCGAGGTCCGACCAGGCGTAACCATGCACGTCGTAGGAGGTGTAAAGACCGAAATCGACGTCCTCGGTATGCTGGCCCTCTTCAAGGTCGATGGTCACAAACCCTTCCGCATCGCCATCGCTGTCGATCGTGTCGCTTGCGGCATCAGCCGGACTAATCGCTTTACCCTCCGGGATGACAACCTGGACCGCATATTCACCTTCGCGAAGGGAATCGAATCGATACTCCCCGGTAGCATTGGTCGAAGTCGACTGAATCTGAGATCCGTCGCGATAGAGCTTCACTTGAATGCCGGCAAGTCCGACTTCATCGGGGTCCTGTACGCCATCGCGGTCGGCATCGTCCCAAACGAGATCGGCGATCGATCCGTAATCCGCAAGGTAGAGCCCGATATCCTCATAGTCACGATGATCCCCCACGTTGACGATGATATTGCTGATCCGACCCGTTTGGTCGGCATCGCTGTCGATCGAATCCTGCCCCTGGTTCTGTTCGGTGAACTTCCAGTATCCGCCGGGTACGTCCGCCGGTTTATCGACCTTGACCGAATAGGTGCCAGGGTGGACTGAGAAGAGATAGCCTCCGCTCGGGGTGGTCAGCATGCTCGTGGTCGCATTGCCCGAGAAAAGGTGAACACTAAGTCCACCCCACCCATATTCGTGGTCGTCCTGGATTCCATTACGAAGCGAATCATGCCAAACGTAATCGCCAATGGTCGTGCAACTTGGCGGAGCGTC
>JBCBLJ010000787.1:0-3927 GCA_038520195.1 Planctomycetota bacterium | reverse complement strand
GCAGCCTAGTGGTCCGTTACAGCTTGACTGTAGGGTTGGCTACGGAAACGGTGTCAGGAACCAAAAACCAAATGGACCGTAGGGTGCGTCGCTTTTTTGGTTCCTGACACCCTTTCCGACCAATCGGCTCACCTCAAGTTTTAGGTGTCAGAGGCCACTTGCGCTTCTCGCGAAAGGCTTGGGTGACTCGGATCTCGTTCAGAGTGTTTCTGGTGATGCCTCGGCGCTATAGCCAGCTGTTCCGATGACAGGCTTCCCATTGACGGGTGCGGGGCGCGTCGGTGGTTGACGTGGTCGGTGATCGAGGCGGATTTGGTCGACTTCGTCAATGTTGTCGACAAACGTACGAATCAAATGGGGGTCCCAATAGGATCCGGCACCGCCTTTGAGAATGTCGACCGCCTTTTCGATGGACATGCCTTTGCGATACGGACGGTCGCTGGTCATCGCATCGAAAGCATCGCATACCGCCAGGATTCGTCCGTCGATCGGGATGTTTTCGCCCTCGAGTTGGTCGGGGTAGCCGCATCCATTCCAGTGTTCGTGGTGATAGAGAACGCCGGGAAGCACGTCTTGAAGGGCGTCCAATTCGTGCAGAATTCGCCAGCCGGAATCGGTGTGTGTTTCGATGATCGCTCGTTCTTGGTCGTCGAGGCGGCTGGGTTTCTGAAGGACGCCATCCGGGATCGCAATTTTTCCGACGTCGTGAAGCAAACCCGTAAGGTAGATTCGCTCACAATCCGCGGGCGTGAAGCCGATCGCCGAACCAAGGAATCGAGCGAAGCTGGCGACCCGCTCGCTGTGCCCGCAGGTGTAGGGGTCGCGTGCTTCGACGGCATTGACGAGCGCGCGGATCACGTCGGTAAACAGTTCTTCTTTTTGCCTTAGCAGCCGAATGTTATTGAGCTGCGCCGCGAGTTGATTGGTCGCGGTTTCCATGAGTGAGGCCTGCACGGTGGTAAATCCGAGCTGGGCCCACGGAACATCTTCCTGTCCTTCAGTGCCGATTCGATTGCACGCCAGCACCCAACCGTGGATTCGGCCTTCGCTGGAGCACTCGACCATGATGAACTCATTGAGCGCCGCATCGCCGAACTCGACGGGCTCCAACCAGTCCATTTGCGAAACGCGTCGGTTGTACACGACGGGTTGCTGGCGGGCTTCATCGGCGTGCTGATCGATCAATCGAAAAATCAACTCTTTGGAAAGGATCTGATCTCCGGTCCAAAGCGGTTCGCGTCGCGATTGAGCGGTGCCATCATCGCAAAGCACGGCCGCGATCGAGGCAGCGTTGACGCCATGAGAGAGTGGTCTGAGTGAGTCGAGCACAAAGACGCTGGTGTCTTCGGCGGACTCGGGCAAAGCCAACGTCGAGGCGAGTGTGCGGATCAGCGCAAGCTCTTCGAAGTCCTGCATGACTTGGTTGGTCAACGATTCAACTTCGGCGTTGAGTGATGCCACCGTGCCACCCTGAACGACCAACTCCAGAAAACACTGAGCGTGTCTTGCGAGGCGCTGGGCGTCCTCTACCGTCGCGACCCAATACGCGACGCGACCACCGGGTAACACGACTGCCTGTCGAACCGCGTCGGATTCGATCGCGGTTACGACAGTCTGGCTGGTTTGCGCAGCGACGATCAGCTCGGACGATTCCCCGTCCGAGGCGAGTTGGACTTCGGCACCGATCTCGTCGGCTAGCCGCTTGGCGATCGACTCGTCGGTTCCGCTTTGTTCTCCGTCACTGTCCGCCATCAGACGTATCCGAACCATTCGCTGCGTGGGCCGTCTCGCGCGCGGCGAGACGCTGAGAGATCGCATTGTTCACCGACTCGACGACCGCACCGGGGCTAAACGGCTTGGCGAAGATGTCGGCGACATTCAATTCTGCGATCTGTGGATTCTTGGAAAGCTCGAGTTGCCGTCCGGTCACCATGAAGCACGGAACGTCCGAGCTTGCTTTGCGGATTTCGGTGATCAGGTCAACACCCGACATCAATGGCATTTCGTGATCGCTCACGACTGCATCGATCTCGTTGGCTTGGAACGCGTCCCAAGCTTTCGCACCGTCGCCGCAAGTGACAACGTCAAAGCCACAGCTCTTGAACTTGAACGAGAGCACTTTGGCGAGTCCGGGATTGTCTTCGGCGATCAAAACACGCTTCGACTTCATATCAATCGTTTCTCTCAGTCGACGGTCGCCATTTCGGCGGCTTCGGGTTCGGCGTTCGTGGGCGTCTCCGCTTCCGATTCACAAATCATCTGGCAAAAGCGATCGACCAGAGCCGGGTCGTGAATTCCCTGCTTGGCTCGATGCTGGAGGATCTCGATCGCTTCGGTGTGCGACTTGGCACGTCGGAAAGGACGGTCATTGGTCAAGGCGCTGTAGACGTCGACGATGCCAACGATTTGGGCCTTCAACGGAATCTGGTCCCCGCGCAAGCCGTCGGGATAGCCCGTGCCGTCAAAGTGTTCCTTGTGGTGACGAATGATTGGCAAGACAGGCGCGAGTGGTTTCAGCGGCGCACAAATATCGCAGCCGACGCGCGGATGCTGATGAAAAAAGGCTCGCTCGCGTGGCGAGAGCGGTCCAGTCTTCTCAAGGATCGAGTCTGGGATGGCGATCTTGCCGACGTTATGAAGGATTGCGCCGTAGCGCAGAATCTTCAATTGTCCGCCGTCGAGCCCGAGCTCTTTGCCGAATGCGACGGCAAAGTTGGCTGCCTGCTCGACGTGCCCGCTGCTGTAGCCGTCTTTGCTGGCGACCGCGCGAGCGAGTGCGAGTGCGACGCTTTCGGCACCGATCAGTTCGGCGTTCCCTTTGTGCAATCGAGTGATTGAACGGAGGCGGACTTTGAGTTCAGCACGGTTGATCGGTTTCGTCAGAAACTCGTCCGCACCGGCTTCGACGGCCTCCGTCACTTCCTCATTGGCGCCCGTCGTCGTCAACATGACGATCGGAATGGTCCGGTACTGCATGTCCGATTTCAGTCGCCGACAAACCTCGAGGCCATCCATCGCACCCCCGATGCCTGCATCGAGCAGGATGGCGTGTGGCTCGGGTGTTGCGGTCGCGATCTCATACGCATCGGGACCACTGGTTGCTTCGATGATCTCGTAGTCTTCCTGTGACAATCCCATCCGCAGCAGCTTGCGAATCGTTGCGTTGCCGTCGGCGACGAGAATCCGCATTGCCTGTTCGGCGGCTGCCGCGGCTTCTGAAAACGTCTCGGTAAAGCCCTGTGTGAATTCGCTGGTTAGTTCGTGATCCATTGTTTCCTCCGTTGTCGCGCCTCAGATCGCCGCCAGGTCGAGCGAAAGGACCGCGGTTTCGGGGTCGGAAACCTTTGAGTCCACTTCGACCTCTTCGGCGACTTCTGCCGTCTCACGTGGCAGCCGGATCGTGAACATCGTCCCCGTGTTTACCACGCTTTCGACATCGATCGTTCCGCCGTGAAGCTCCGTCAGGTGTTTGATGATTGCCAGTCCAAGTCCGGTACCGATGCCCTGATCCGCGATGGCGGCTTGGTAGTACGGTTCGAAAAGATGTTCCATGTGTTCCGGTGCGATGCCGCGGCCGGTATCACGGACGCTGACGCGGAACATCTTCCCTGAGTCGGGGCGGATTTGCACAATCACGCTCCCGCCTTGCGAGTTGTATTTGATGGCGTTGGAAAGCAAGTTCAAGAGGATTTGACGCAACCGAAGCGGATCGGCCACGACTTCACTTAGTTCTCCATCGACCTGCGCGGTCACGTTGATATCCTGTTCCTTCGCCTTGACGCTTACCATCGAGACGCATTGGTCAACCAATTCAGCGAGTGCGACGGGCTGCGGTGCAAGGCGAATCATGCCTGCTTCTGGCCAGCTATCGACTGCAGCGAGAAGAAAAACGGCGTTCCCTGCAAAACCAGATTCAAGAGCAGCTCG
>JBCBLJ010000674.1:0-4666 GCA_038520195.1 Planctomycetota bacterium | reverse complement strand
CGTTTCGATCACGCAAAAGTGATCGAAACGCGGGGAGGGCGACAACGATCACCCTCTACTCGGGGAAAGCAAAGCTGATTAACGCTTCCAAGCAACATCAGGTTGTTCCCGCAGCACTAGGTGGCCGTGTCCAGATGACGCTCGGCAACGGGCTTGACGCCGAACGTCTCGACGATGATCGCATACAGTGCCGGAACGATGTAAAGGGTCAGCAGAGTGGCGACCAAGAGTCCGGAAATCATCAACCACGCCATGCCCTCCCAAAGCGGTCCGCCTGACATCGCCAAGGGAACGAGCCCGCCTACGGTCGTCGCCGTCGTGAGAAAAATCGGCAGCATCCGCTGCTTACCAGCGGCGATCAAGCAGTCTCGGAATTCCTGCCGAGAAAGTCCCACGATCGGTCCGTCCAACACGCCATCGTCCGCCAACTGATCGCGTCGATTTTCGATCAGGATGTCCGCAAACTCGATGAAAATGATCCCCGTGTTGAGCACGATTCCGAAGAGTGAGAGCATGCCGAGTTGCGGCATGAAGCCCAGAGGATTGTTGGTCAGCCAAAGTCCAAACCAAGCACCGATCACCGCCAGCGGAAGCGTCGTCAGGATGACCAGTGTTTTTGACCAGCCGTTGTACTGGACGACGAGTATAAGCACGATACACAAAAACGAGATGCCGAATGAGAGGCTCATCTGGCTTGCCGCATCCTGGCTTTCCTCCAGCGAGCCGCCAATCTCAATCCGATAGCCCGCGGGGAGTGACTGCTTGAGTGAAGCCATCCTCTCGGAGTTCCAAACGCTCAGCACGATGTCGTTTCCGGAATAGCCATCTTCTACTTCCGCAAAGACTTCGATCGTCCGATTTTGGTTGCGGCGGTCGATCTTCCCCGGCTTCCAGGTGGGAACGATCTTGGCGACGGAGTTGAGCGGAAGCTTGCCATTCGCTCCTTCGACAAATGCGTTGTCCATGCCTTGAAGGTCGACTCGATCTTGTTGACGAAGCCTGAAGTAGACCGGCACAACGTGATCGCCTTCTCGGAAGTCCGTCAATTTCACGCCGGAATAGTAGGCGCTCAAGGTGTCCGCCACAGACGCGTTGCTAACTCCCGACAGATTTGCTTTTTCGTCATACACTTCGACATCGAGTTGAAAACTGTCAACGCCCCAGGAGTCGGAGATATCCCATGTCCCCGGCTGTTGCCGCAGCATGTCTTTGATTTCGCGGGCAATCCGTCGAAGCGTATCGATGTCCGCGAAACCGCTACCCGACACCCGTAGCTCGACGGGATTCGCCGGTGGTCCCATCTGAACCCGCTTCGTGGTGACGCGAGCACCAACGATCGGGGCGATTCCCCGCGCGGGGCTGCCATTGTCAACGACGCGACGGAGATCACGAATCATCGAATCCGTCCACTCGCCACTCGTCGTCCTGACAAGGATTTCGGCCGTGTTCGACGCCGGCGAAAGGGGATCGACCGATAAGGACCAACGAGAGCCGGCTCCGGCGGTCATGCTCCGCATACTCCTGAGCCGCTCGATTGCATTACCCTCGACGTCCTTCGCAGCACTCAGTCGTGTGATCGCGTCTTCGACGTCGGTCACAATTTGGTTTGTCTGTTCGACCGTTGCGGTCTCCGGTAGCGTGACGTGGACATAGAACTGATCCCGTTTATCGAGTGGAAAATACTCACTTCCCACAGGAAGTTGCAGCACTGCGAACAGAAGGCCGACGCTCACCAAAACCGTCAGCCATTTGAATTTCAAAGCAACTTTCGCGGTGGCGCCATAGAATGACAGGAAGAGATTGCCGTCGGAAACCGTTTCCGCCCCGCCGTCTAAGTCGGCGCGTTTCTTGCGTGACACTCTTGCGAACAAACGCTCCAAGCCATGGTTCAGCAAAGGAAGTGGCGCACTCGGGCGAGTCGAATTCTGCTTCACTCGAATGAGGCCGGCGGCGAGCACGACACAGATCGTCATGGCGTAGAGCCAACTGAGTAGCAACGTGGTCGAGAGGGTGACCGGCAGACTGTAAACGTATTCGGCTGCGCCACCTGTGAGCGCGATCAGCATGGGCAGGAATGCCGCGACGGTGGTGAGTGTTCCGGTCAACATCGGCAGCAGAAGTGTCTTAGCACCCTGCACAGCGGCGTCCTTCGGCGGCATCCCTTTGCCAAGATTGACTTGGGTCTGTGTACACACCTGCACGGCGTTATCGACCAGCAGCCCGAGTGCAATGATGATGGACGCAAGTGAAATCTGCTCCAACTCCACACCGAATTGACTAATGATTGCGATGGCGCCGATGACAACCAACGGGATATTGGCGGCCATGACAAGAGAGGTTCTGAGTCCGACAAAGAGATAGACAACCACGATCACGATGAGAATCGCCGAGATCACGTTCTCGATAACGTCATCGATCTTCGCATTCACATTGTCGGACAGTTTTGAAACCGGGCGTATCTCCAGGTCCCGCGGCAAGGATTGCTGAACATCCACCATGTCGGTGACACACTTCATCGAAGCGTCACAGATCTCGATGATGTTGCTACCGGACTTCATCGTCAGGCCAAGCATCACCGCCGGGAAGGTTCCCCGGGGCTCCGTGAAGCGACAGATGACTTCGGGGGGATCAACGAAGTCTCGTTTCACTGAAAGCCCGACGTCTTCGAGCCGAACTTGATTGGTGATTTCGCCGGTTTGGACCACCCCAACGCTTACCGAATTGATTTCGCGAATCGCGTCGAACTCTCCTCCGGGTTTGATATTGAATTTCCCTTCGGCGGTATCAATGCTCCCGCCGGCCAACACGATATTGCGGCTGGCGATCAACTCTTGAAGATCGGACGTGGTCAGATCGATCTGTGACCAGTTGCCGAGATCCGTTTCGATGTAGATCGCCTCGTCCTGCACTCCATACTTCTCAACCTTCGCGATCCCTGGAAGGAGACGTAGTTCATCTTGAACCCGGTCCGCGAAGATCTCAAGTTGCCGCGGCGAGTAGCCCTCCAACTCTTCAACACGTGATTCTCCGGTGGGTGGAGTCTGATAGATACCGAGCAAGAGTACTGTTGTGTCGCCAAATTCGTCATTGACGATCGGCTTGACGTCACTCGCGGGCATCCGCACCAAGTTGACTTTGGCCCGCACCTTGTCCCATACCTGTTGAATGTCGCCCGTCGGGACCGTGTCGTCGAGGTTGACGTAGATGACGGACTGCCCAAGCGTCGTTTCAGAATTGAGATAGTCGACCTCGTCGATCGCATCGAGTTCTTCTTCCAACTTATCGGTGATCAGTTCCTCGACTTTCGTCGTGGGCGCACCTTCCCAATTCGTCATCACGACGCATGTGCGGACGGTGAATTCGGGATCTTCCCGGCGAGACATCGTGAAGAACGTATAGATTCCCCACGCCGTTAGCAGACAGACGAACGTGTAAACGATCGGGCGGCGTCGCATCGCCAAAGCGGACAAACTCACCCTTCCCCCCTCTCCAACGACGGTCGCTGCTCGGCATTGTCTGGTTGTAACATTGGTTCCTGGACAATGCGGACTTCCTCGCCATCGATCAGGAAGTGAGCGCCCTCTGAAACGTATCGCACGTCCTCAAGCGATTCACCGTCGACCGCTTCAATGCGGCAAAGACTCGAGGTGGTCGAGGACGAGTCGCCTTGAACGACTTGGATCGGAACTCGACGAACGGAAGCTGTTTCCCCCAAGGAATCGAGGGTGAAGATGGCCGACTCGGCGCCGCGCCGAGAGATGGCGCCCATCGGAACGTACCAGCCCTCTCGTCGATCCGGGTTGGAAAGGTCGACCTTGACCAGATCACCCGGTCGCAACATCCATCGATTGAAGTTTTCCAACTGGACCCGCTTTCCATCCCAATCACCCACCTCTCCGCGGAATGACAGTTTTCCGGTGACCAAATTGACGGCGGGGTCAAATGCATCGTCTTCAATTTCAACCCGTTGAAAAACGCGCTCGCCAAGGTACGGAACCTTGACCGCCGTGGGCACGATCGGAAGCCTCCGTACTTGAAAGAGCCGATCGCTCGGTGACCGGTCCTGGATGGTCGCATTGGTGATCTGCCACAAGCAGTATCCGTCTTCATCACGCTGAATTGCCTGTTCCTCGATATACAAGTCACCGGGTCGGGCCCCAGGGATGAACGTCAGATCGAGCCTCCAGAGGTTGTCGGTCGTTGCAACGCTCGTTTCGGATTCCGCCGCCAAACGCCCGTTGAGGACGAGGATTGTGAGCGTGAAGGTTCGCGTCTGCGGATCGGCACTCGGGTCGATCTGGTGCAAGAACCCTTCTCGGATTTCCGTACTTCCGTCGGGCATCGAAACATGAACCGGAAGTACGTCGGTGCGTTGCAACTGACGCGACTGTCGCGCCGAGACCTCTAGTTCGACTTTGATCGGATCCATCATCTGCAGGCTCACCACCGGATCACCAGCCGCCACCAAGCTACCGGGCACCACGAACGTTTCCTCAACTTGCCCTCGAAAAGACGAATAGAGCGTGCAGTCCTCGAGGTCCCGTGCTGCTTCACGAAGGTTTTGCTTGGCTTGCAAAACCGCATTCTCAAGCGATTCAATTTCTGCCTTCTGTGATTTCTCGGTCGCGAGGAGTTGCTTGAGGTCGGCGATCGCGTTTTCGTAGCT
>JBCBLJ010001069.1:0-2272 GCA_038520195.1 Planctomycetota bacterium | reverse complement strand
CGCCGTAGCTCTTTCGACGCCAGCGTGTGGGTGCTAATCCACAGTTGTGGCTTCCCGTCGTAGTTCCCATCCTCGAGGTCGTCGAGCGCTGTCGCGATTTCCTCGCAGGAGATTGCGTAGCCGATATCGTTGGATGAACTCAATCCGCTAAAGGCGATACCAACGATTTTGCCGTCCGCGATCATCGGACCGCCGCTATTACCGCTATTCAACGGCGCGTCGATTTGCGTTCGCAATCCAAACGTGTTGTAGCGGTAACGAACATGCTCCAGTCGAGAGACAACGCCTTCGGTGATCGACAAAGAGTCGCCCCCTTTGGGGTAACCAAACACCTGAATCTTATCGCCGGCGGCTGGAGTCGCTTCGGCAACCTGGAGCGGCACGATCTCTTCGCTGAGCGGTTCCTCGAGTTCGATCAACGCAAGATCGAGACCAGGCGAGGAAGCGAACACCGTTCCCGATAGACGATCGGACTGACCATCCAAACTGATCGACACGTCGGTCGTCGAAGCGACGACGTGATGATTCGTCAGCACTCGCGTGGGCGAAAGGACGACTCCGGACCCCGTGACTGTGCTTGCCGTCAAACGTTTCCACGGCGTGGCGAGGCTGTGAGATCGTCGGATCGAATAGATTTTGACGACCGCTTTCCGAACCACATCATCATCCGGAATCGTCTCCTCGCCGACAAGAATCACGTTGTGACATACAGCCAAAAGGCCAACGAGCATCAGACGGTGAATCATCATGCCTCCGGGTTGAGGTGCGGTTAAAGCTCTGAATGCCTCGCAGGTTCAGTTAGAGCCCCACCAGTTTAGGCATTATTTCATTCGTGCGTGAAAGCGCTTGCCCCGAGGCGACATTCGCACCGCTAGCGACGCACAGAGTGGCCGTTCCACAACCCAACCAGTATTGCCGTCGTTTCGCGGCTCGGTTCAGTCTCGCCTGGTCGGCCACCTGTCTTCGATCACCGCGTATCCTCGTCGGCCTCACCAGACAGATCGCCAATCCACGCAAGCGGCCAGCCAGCCCAAACCGGCGCCGATCAACCCGGCTATTGGACCGAGCAAAAACATCATCATCAATGTTCCGAGCATCCCCATTCCGCAAGCCGGTTCGTCTGGGCCCAGAGTGGCAAGACGTGCTTATTCGCGCAACATCCCAATGATGCCAAGTGTCACGGGAACGCCAGCCCCCAAAGCGAAGCCCGCCAACAACCATCGAATTCTCGAACGCGGTTTGCGGTCTGTGCCCAGCGTTTCCGTTTGGACGTGACGTGTTTGATAGGGATTCATCGAAGACCACCCTTTATCGCGCGTTTGATCAATTCGGCACGGGCATGATTTCCCGATCCGCTGCGATGAGATACACCAGTCGAGCAATCATCACGACGATTGGTAGAAGCCAGCCGATGAAAGCACCGACCGCGAAACCGGTAATCGCGCCGATCCGTTCTCGCACCAACGTTCCAAATGCGGCCCCCAAACCCGCGGCGAGACCGACAAGGAATAAGAGTGGACGAAACTTTTTGCCGGGTCCAGGGTCGAGCATCAACGGCGCGAAGTAGCTTCCATACGCGATCGTCATTCCGACCAACGTTACCGCCCCCATGAGTCGCGAAATTGAATACTGACCGACGCGTCGCTGGATCATCGCTCTGCGTCCCCGCTGGAGCACATACGGCGTGTGTTTGGCTCACGCTCTCCGCAACAACTACGGCGCGAAGCTGGCGTTGGGTCGCGCATCAACGGAAGGCGGCGCGCTCAAACCCCAACAATTGTTGCGGCCACAAAGAAGTGTCCTCAGCCCGCACCGACGTCTTTTCGCGTCGGCGTTGTTTGCAAAATGGTTTGACTTTGGCCGTCAGGCCATTGCACGGAGAGACGAATCGAGACGCGAACTTGATCCTCGATGGCAGCTGCCAAGGTTCGCAACATATCGATTCGCTTTGAAGTGGCGTCGAGCTGTTCTTCGGCACGCTCCATGTCATCCCGTTTTCGTTTCATCAGACGACGCTGCATCGTATCGGCGTTGTCGTAAAACTGCTCAAACGTCAATCGACGCGTGGCCATCGAATTGCGTTGCGAAATGATCGCGTTCGAAATCTGAATGAGCCCCGACTTCGTCAATGGCTGCCACGGCTGACCGGGGTCCAGCCGAGCGGCGAAAGCGTTGCGATCGCGGTTCAGTTCAACGTTCGTTGTTCCTCCAAGCTTAGCTGTCGATTGCGTTACGCCGCTCGGCTGGACCCCGGTCAGCCGTGGCAGCCATT
>JBCBLJ010000280.1:0-9321 GCA_038520195.1 Planctomycetota bacterium | reverse complement strand
CTCTCCACTCTCCACTCTCGACTCTCCCCTCTCCACTCAAATCTCCCCCACCCACTTTCGTCCAACCCAAAACACCCCCAGCATCACCAACATCATCGCCGTCACACCAGGATGATTCCACCATTGGATGCGGCGTAGCTCTGATTTCGGCGGCGGGAGCGAATTGAGGCGTGTCACCAGTTCGTCGACCGCCTCCGGCGAAAAGGTCTCTCCTCCGCCGACACTGGAGATCGCGTTCAAGACCTCAGGGCGTGCCGGAGCACCGATCACTTCCGCCGCCCTACCCTGCACCGCCAATCGCGCCGAGAGTTTGGAGCCGTCGAGGGGATGTTGGAGTCCCAATTGATGTTCTCCGCTCACTGCGACCTGAGTTTCGCCGACAAAGACGCCCCACTCCGTTCCGGTGGCGATCAGCCGGACGTTGCGTTGCTGGCCGTTTGGATCGATTAGCGTCAAGGGTAGCGCGGGCGCCCGCACCGGAGCACCGTCTTGGTTCATGATCGTCGCGCGGAAGGTCACCGTCTCGCCTGGGTCGGGCTGTTCGGGGCGGAACGAAAGACGCATTCGCTCGCCAACAGCCATGTTTCGTTGATAGGCCATCCAGCGGATCACTTGGCCCCAGAAACGATAGTGGTACTTGTCTTCGACCCCGAGGCGCCATCGCCACGCCGAGTCCGTCCCCATGAACAAGACCTTGCCGGAGCCCGCCGCGCGTGTGACCAACAAGGGAATCCGTCCGTAGCGGTTGCTCGAAAGAGGATGAACCGCAAGCGTTTGAGTTCCCGCTTTGGATCGCTCAACGGCGGCGTGCCAGTGAAAGCCGGGCAATGACTCCCAGATCTGCCAGTTCCGATCGGGGTCGTCATCGAGCTCCGTCAAGAGACTTTGTCGGCCGGCCGCGGTCAACGAAAGCCGATTCGCTTCGACCGCACCGACGCCGCGGGGCCGCGAAGCGTCTAATTCCACCGGATACAATTCCGCGAGCGCGGTCGTCAGCAGCGATGAGTGTTCATTTCGCATCCCGGGCATGAAGATCAACCCCGACGCTTGCTGAGTGACCAATCCATGCAATCGACGACAGGCTTCGGCGTCCAATTGTTTGGTACCGACGTCACCCACGAAGACGACATCGTAGGAAGCCAACGATTCGGCGCTGTCAGGAAACGCCTGCAGATAGTCAACGCCGCCGGCTAAACGATCGAGCGTCGGGTGGAACAGCAAACACGATACTTCGATGCCCGGATCACGACGCAGCGCGTTACGCAGATAGCGATACTCCCACCGCGGCCGTGACTCGATAATCAAGACGCGCAGTTGTTCGTCACGAATCTCGATGACACTCGATCGTCCATTGTTTTCCTCGATCTGTTCGCCCTCGGTGCGGTCGATTTTGATGGAGACCGTCAAACTCTCGACCGTCTCCGGCTCAAACATCATCACGCCATCAAAGCGTTGCCCCGACCGCAGTTGGATCGTCTCGCGTTGAAGCTCCTGGTCGTTGACAAGCAGTGTGACGGGAAGCTCGACCGTACGCGGCATCCAATTTCGAACCGTGTAGGGGACCCGCACCGACTTTCCGACGACTCCATAGCTTGGCACGTCAATGGTCGCCAACTCAACGTCGGGAAGACGTTCGGCGCTACCCGTTGGGATTGCAAACAAACGCGGCGCATCGCTTCGACCCGCAACTAGGTTTGCAGCCGCATCAATGGGCGAGACACCACGATTCCAATCGCCATCGGAAACAATCACGACCGCTGCGACGCCCTCTTCTTTGGCGGCCAAATCGATGCCCGTCGCGAGATCGCTGCCGCGAGAATCGCCACAAGCAATCACCCGCGATTGAAAGCGTGAATCGAGTCCACGCCACGCGGGCGCCGCAATAGCCTCCGATGCGGCACTGGCCCGCGTTCCCGCTGATATATCCGTCGTTTGCATGCTCAACGAATCATCGCGAATCAACAGGACCGTTCGTTTCGTCTGTTGCGATGCGGTGTAAACCGTCTCGGGCTGATTCAACAACCAGACCGCCGACACCACCACGCCAACGCGCAGCGATTCAACCAATGCGATTCGAAAACGACGTTCCCGACGAAACCAAGTCGTCAACGAGAGTGACGCGGCAAGCAACACGGCAATGACCGAAAGCCAAGTCATGTCGTCACTCTCCGTCGGGGCAGCGAGAGCCAAGACTCCGTGATCAGCAAACCGATGAGCACGCACCAAACCCAGGTCCAGATCTCGCGCACAAACGAGCCGCCACTTTTGAGTCCCTGGCCCGAGACGAGGACACGATTGACCGCGTAACCACCGAAGGCTTGTTCCAACTCGTCATCCGTCAAACGCCGCGTGCTCGATTCGGACTCCGGTCGGTTGATCGCGATCAATCGACCGCGTTGCTCCGCTTGCGTTCCAAATTCGAAGACTCCGGCGTGCGCCCCGATCTCGAAGGAGGCCGAGAGCTCATTGTTCCCCAGTACCGCTCGCGCCGAATCACTCTGTGAGGCAACGGCATCGGGCAACTCCGCACCAGCGGAAAAGCTCCCCGCGCCGAATCGCCGCCTCGTGCCCGCGTCCACCGCGGAGGACAACAACCCATACAGCACGACACCGTCTTCCACAAACGCACCGTCCATCGGCGTGACATCGAGGCCGCAGTACACGATCTCTCCGATGCCGAGCCGCTGTGACCCGATCACCGTCCCGATACCGACGGCCTCCGCGCTCGTCGCGAGCGGTCCGCGTAACTCAGCGGCTCGATCAAAAGGGAATTCGTAACCTTCGAATGACGACACGCCGGCCGTCTCATCGAAAGCCTCAAACGTCACGCCCTCAAACTCGGCGGATGTTTTTTTTGACCGCGACGCAAAACACACCAGCGACCCACCGGAACGCACAAACTCGCGCAGCATCGGTGTTTGTGATTCGTCGGGCGGGACACCTTGCCAAACGACGCACGCCGCTGATTCGAGCTCATCTGTCGTCAGTTCATCAGCGTTGACCGCACCTACCTCGCCAAGCAATTCCAACACAACGCGAATCGCCGGGCATTCCGCCTCCGCCACCAACAACGTTTGGCGCGCGGCATCTTCCGGCGCGACGAAGAACCATTGATCATCTGCCGTATTCAAGTCCGATGGAATCGAAACTCGGCCGCGTAAGTCTTTCCATGGTCCGACCAATGGCAGTTGATAGTCCAGCAGAATCCCGTTCCCGTCACGCAGTCGTACCTCCACGACGGTCGTTGCGTCGCCGGCCGTAACCCGCACGGGAATCGTGCTCGGCTCGCGCTGATCACTTTCCACCGCGACATCGATCGAGAGCCGATCCTGGGCGTCGCCCGCCAAGCGAACATCGGTGACTCGAACCGAAGTATTTCCGGGCTTTGGGTCCTCAAAATCCAGCAAGTGCACGCGCAGCCCTCGGTCCGCGCGTGTAAGGCGGCGGCGAATGCTCTCCCACTGGCTTGCGGACAGCGCCCAGTCTTCGAATTGACGGTCGCTACACAACCAAATGTCCGCGACGGGTTGGCTCGACGCCTCCAAAATCACCAACGCGTCGAGCAACATCGCGGGGATGTTCGCCGACGAGGAAGCCGGCTTCGTCATCGCCGCATCGATCAGGCGTTCCGGTTCGCTCATTCGGATCGGCTGTTGTCCGACACTCTCGATCAAGGTGAATTCTTCGACACCGAGCGTTTGCAACGCGTCCGCCAGCCGCCTTTTCGCAAGGTCGAATCGGCTTGGCATCGCATTGCCGAGTCGCCTTTGCATGCTCGGCGAGCGATCCAAGATCACGACCGCCGCCGCTTGTCGCCCCGAGCCTTTTCCGGCGGCGAGCCCAAAGGAAGTCGACGAAAGCGGTCGAGCGAGGGCGAGTACCATCGCGACCACGATCAACACACGAGAACCCAAGATCAAGTAACGTCGCAGCCTTGCCGGGCCTCGACGCGAAGCCGTCGCACGACGCAGAAACATGGTTGCCGCCCATGGCACCACGGGATGGCGACGCCGATGCAGCAGATGAATCACGATCGGCAGCAACGCCAAGGGAAGCGCGGACAACGCGATCGCGCGAAGAAAACTCATCGCGCCGTCCCCGAGACACGTTGGGATAGAAACGCGGCGAGCGTCTCCTCCACTGATTGATCCGACATGGCGAGGTGATAGTCGGTCGCGGTTTGACGCATCACTTCCGCCGTCGCGTCCAAGAAACCTCGCACCTCCGACTCATAGGCGTCGACGATTTCATCCGGCTCCACCAACATCGGTTCGCCGCCTTCCATGTCTTCGATGCGGATCCGCCGATTCCAGTCCGGTCGGATCTCCTCACGGTCGACCAACTGAAACACAGCGGAATCGTGATTGCGAAACCGCAAGTGGTCGAGCGCCGAGTGCAAAGAGTCTGTTTCGAAGAAAAGGTCCGACAGGATCACGACCAACGCACGCTGCCGAATTGACTCGGCGGTCTCGTGTAATGTCTCCGCAAGACGTGTCTCGCCTTGCGGCTTCAGTGACTCGATCGCTTCAAACACCGCCGAGACTTGAGCAGCGTTGCGGCGCGGCGGAATCGGATCGCCACAATCCTCGCCCGCGCGGACCAAGCCGGCCGCGTCGCCCTGCTCGACGGCAAGGTAGGCCAGCACCGACGCCATCGTTTGGGCGCGGCGGAACTTCTCACCAAACCCCATCGAACCGCTGCAATCCAAGACCAACACCAAACGCAAGTTCGTATCGGCCTCAAACTCTTTGACGTAAAAGCGATCGCTGCGGCCGAAGGCGCGCCAATCCAAACGCCGCGGATCGTCACCGGGTTGGTAGCGACGATACTCGGCGAACTCGACGCTCGACCCTCGGTGAGGACTTTGATGGCGGCCCGAGACGCTTCCAAGCATCGGCCCTCGGGCGGTGATCGGAAACACCGACAACCGCTGCGCGAGTTCCGCGTCAAAGGCACTCATTGATCCGCCAGCAACCGTGTCACCACGTCGCGAGCCGAAACACGCTGCGACTGCGCGGTGAACGTCAACACGAGCCGGTGCGCCAGCACCGACGGTGCGACCGCGAGAATATCCTCCATCCGCACCATGTAGCTTCCCAACAGCGCCGCTCGACTCTTCGCGCCCAGGATCAGACTCTGGACCGCGCGAGGACCCGCCCCCCAGGAGACAAGCTGCTTCAACCAGTCCGGTGCGGTACCGCCATCGGGTCGCGTCCGTCGCACCAACTTTGCCGCGAACTCGTACAAATGCTCGGGGACCGGAACTCGACGCACGAGTTGTTGATGCGCCAAGATCCCCTCAACGGTCATCAAGGCATTCAACGTCGGCAAGTCACCGCCCGTTGTCGAACGCGCGATCTCGATCTCCTCGGCTTCGCTCGGATAGCCGAGTTCGATCAGCGACATGAATCGATCGAGTTGCGCTTCGGGCAACGGATAAGTGCCCTCCTGCTCCACCGGATTCTGCGTCGCGAGCACCATGAACGGATCGGGCAATGAGTATTCCTTGCCCAGCACCGTCACGTTGCCTTCCTGCATCGCCTCCAGCAGTGCCGCTTGAGTCTTTGGCGGAGCCCGGTTGATCTCGTCGGCAAGCACGATGTTCGCGAACACGGGTCCGCGGACGAAATGGAATTCACGTTTACCGTCACCGCCATCCTGCAAGATGTCGGTGCCGGTGATGTCCATCGGCATCAAGTCCGGCGTGAACTGAATGCGACTGAAACCCAAGGAAAGCGTCTCGGCAAACTTGCCGACCAGCAGTGTCTTCGCCAAACCGGGCACGCCGACGAGCAACGCATTCTGGTGCGCGAAAAAGCAGATCGCGAGTTGCTCGATCGCGTCAGCCTGTCCCACGATCACCCGCGCGAGTTCACCGCGCAGCTTCTCGTAGGCCTCACGCAAACGGTCAATCGCGGCGACATCGTCACCGCTCAAGTCGTTGACGCCGCTCGCTTCAAGCTTTTCCCTGCCTTTCCGCAACACACGATCCACAAATTACGCGACCTCGTAGCCCTGACGCGCCTCGCGCGACACAAAGGTGTTGGCTCGTTCGTCGCCGACGAAGGACCGCGTCGCGGGATCGTACGTCAACTTGCGTCCCAATCTCATTGCGATGTTGACGGCGTGGCAAACATTGAGCATAGCGTTGTGACTGCGAACATCTGAAATCGGTTGTTTGCGAGTCTTGACGCACTCGAAGAAGTGAGCCATGTGCGATTTGGGTTTGGGCCGGTTGTAGACGATCTCATACGGATCACCGCCGAGCGGCTTTTGCTTGAGCATCTCAACCGGCTTACCGACCAGCTTGCCGCGATTGACGAGATAGCGACCCTGAGTCCCCTCGAACATGATTCCATTGTCAAAGCCCTTGTCGTCGGCCTTGTCACGGATGTGCATCTTGGTGCCATCGGCAAACGTGACCATCACGCTGAACTTCGTCGCGCAGTTGAATCGGTCTTCACTTTGCGGCATGCCATCAACGAACTCGACCGGATGTTCGACCGAAATCGGGTCGATCATGATGTTACCGATGTCGTCCCCAAGCTTGTCCATCGCCAACATCGCGATGTCGACATGGTGTGCGCCCCAGTCGGTGAGCTTGCCACCGCTGTATTCATAGAACCAGCGATAGTAGCGGTGTGCACGGCTAAAGGGATGCCCCGCGCCCCAGCCCTCGACATCGGTCACATCGGCCAAGGATCGATAGTCTTTCCACTGGCACTGTCCCTGCCACTTGTCCCAGTTCAAGTGTTTGGGTGGTTCCGCCTTGGGCATCTCGACCGCTTCGCGAGACCCACCGATACAGACCGTGACGAGTTTCAAGTCGCCGACACGCTTCTCCCGCATCATCGCCGCCGCGGTAACGAAGCGACTTCCGAATTCGGTCCGCTGCTGCGTCCCAATTTGCAGGACGCGACCGGTCTCCTCCATCACCTTTTCGATGAGTGTGCCTTCGGCGATCGTCAACGTGAGCGGTTTCTCGCAGTACACGTCCTTGCCGGCTCGCATCGCATCGATGACCTGCTTGGTGTGCCACTGATCCGGCGACGCGATGATGACGGTGTCGATTTCCTTGTCGTCCAGCTCATACTCATAGTCTTCGTGGACCTGGGTGTTGAGCGGATACTTCTTCTCGCGCGACACGTCCATGATCTTCTGCAGCGCGCGGCCCGCCTGCGTCGCATCGACATCGCAGACCCGTTTCGCTCGCCCGAACGCCAATCCCTGGCTGCCGAGTGCCGTGTGGAATCGGATGCCCGTGCCGATGTAGCCCAGCACATGCGACTCGTTGGGAGAAGTCGTCGTCTCGTCCGCCGCGGTCGCTGCCGCGGGAAAGAAGCCATTTGTCATACCGAGTGCCGCTCCGGCACCGGTTGCCGCCAGCAACGTCCGACGATTCAAAGTCATTTCACGATCCTGTCACAAAGGGGATGGGAGAATCCTGTAATTGTAGTCCGTTCAGGCGTGATTCGAACCGGGGCGAGTACCGAAACATCGGCCGGGGGAGGCCGTGACGACCGGGGGATTCGCATGGAAAGCCCGACAAAACGTGGACACGCTCAATGACCGCGTTTCAGGCTTTAGGGCGCCGCGACAGTCGGTAAATGGTCGACGATACCTGCGTCGGTTCGTTTCAATTCCGCCAGCGTGGCCTGTCGCATCGCGAGTAGAACGCTTCGATGTTCGGCCTCCGCGGACAGATTCGTGAGTTCGTCCGGATCCGACTCCAGGTCGTAGAGTTCTTCGATCTCACCTTCGACGACGTAACGGATGTATTTGTAGCGGCCCTCACGGAGCATGAAGTACCACGGAATCCCATTGATGTTGGTCGCGGTGGAATCATTGGGAATCGTTTCGGTGTCCGCCCCGTAACTTCGAGCAGTAAAGGCGGTCAAAGACGGATGCTCCCACGGAGACTGCGGATTCTCCAGCAACGGAGTCAGGTCGTGGCCATGCATCTTCCACGGGAGATCGATTCCGGCAAACTCAAAGAAGGTCGGGACAAGGTCGACACCGGAGACAGGATGCGCCACCGTTTTTCCCGATGGCAGCCGCTCAGGCATGCTCACGATCAGCGGCGATCGGATGTTGGCATCGTAGGGTGCCAACTTCGTGTGAAAACCGTGTTGTCCCCATGCAAAGCCCTGATCGGAAGTGAACACGATGAGTGTGTTTTGATACTGGCCAGATTCTTTCAGAGCATTCACCAATCGCCCCACGCTTTCATCCAGTGCTCGAACGCCCTGATGGTACTGCCGCACCCAGCCATCGAGCGTGTTGCCGTGAATGGACGTCGTACCTTCAACCGTTTGCCCGCCGAAGCCACCGTTCATCGAAGGCACTCCGTCCGAATTTGGGACCCACTTGTTGACCTTTTGCATGTACGCAGGCTTTCCCGGGCGTGGCGGATAAATGTCTTTCGGAATGGGGACGCTCAGATCGGGATAGTCGTCGCGGTGCCTTTCCGCCGGAGTGAACGGCCCATGGACGGCGCCGTAACAGACCCACAAATACCAGGGTTTGTCTTCGTCTCGGTTCTCTCCGCGGATAAAGTCCTCGGCCCAGTTCGTGTAGTTGTCGGTGCTATATCCGCGTGTCAGCTTCGGTGGTCCGCCGTTGGTTTCGATCAATTGATCGTAGAAGTACTTACCCGCGTTGTCGGGGTACTTGGGGCGGTTCCAGACCTTTTGATGATCCCAGTCACGATTCGCACCGGTGTCGGTTCCCGTGTGCCACTTCCCGATGTGACAGGTCTGGTAACCGTTCTCGCGAAACACCTTGGGCCAGAACGGACATTGCGCCGGATCGTATTCGCTGCCCGGATACTGCCCCTCCATTCGCATGGACCGGACGCCGTATTGGTGATGCCCCGTCAGCAGTGACGCTCGAGACGGCATGCACCAGGTCCCAATGTAGGCGTATTCGAAGCGCACGCCGTTGCGAGCTAGATCATCGATGTTGGGCGTGTTTGTGAACGGGTAAGCCTGTGGATAGCAACCGACGGTGCGATACGAATGGTCGTCGGTGTAGATCAGCAAGATGTTCGGTCGGTCGGCAGAAGCGACTCGACAGCCGAGAAGCAGGGCGAATAGGCAGAACGTTTTCCACTTCATGTTTTCACCCGTACCATCGATCTCGCAAAGAAATGCGTCAAGCATGATGTCGCGACGCCCCAGTGTGACGCAAGCAGATCGCGATTCAAGCAGAAACGCGATCGGTGCCGTCTGTGTGACACAGGTTTGGTGTCGGCTGATTCAACCGCAAGCTACCGGGGACAGAGCACTACCGGGGACAGAGCACTACCGGGGACAGAGCACT
>JBCBLJ010000094.1:0-15665 GCA_038520195.1 Planctomycetota bacterium | reverse complement strand
GCGTTCTCGTCTGCTTTCATTACGCGGGCTGAGGGTATTTGACGCGGGCGTGATAGATCGCGGTGAGTGATTTGACGAGGCTCTTTCGGACCAGGTTCAGCTGCTGGAAGGTCAAGCCACATTCGTCGAACTGGCCATCAGCCATCTTCTTCTCCGCGATCTTGTCGACCAGACTTTGAATCCGCGATGGCGTCGGATCGACCAGCGTTCGACTAGCGCTTTCGACGGTGTCGGCCAACATCATCACGGCGGCCTCGAGCGTCTGCGGCTTGGGCCCGGGATAACGGAAGTCCTTGTCGCTGACTTCCTTTTCGTTCGGGTTGTCCTCGCTTCGTTTCGCCGCTTCGTTGAAGAAGTATTCAACGAGTGTCGTCCCATGATGCTGCAAGATGAGGTCGATCAACGGCTGCGGAAGGTGGTGCTTTCGGGCCAAATCTGCACCGTCTTTGACGTGTGCGATGATCACGAGCGTGCTCATCGCCGGCTGCAACGAATCGTGCTGATTCACGCCGCTTTGGTTTTCGATGAAGTACTCCGGCTTGAACATTTTGCCGATGTCATGAAAGTACGCGCCGACACGGACCAGCAATCCATTGGCACCGATCGCGTCCGCCGCCGCTTCGGCGATCGACGCAACGTTGATACTGTGGTTGTAGGTACCGGGGGCACGCTGCGCTAACCGTCGTAGCAACGGGTGACTGGCGTCACTCAGCCCGAGCAAACTCAAATCGGTTTGAACGCCGAACGTCTTTTCGACAACCGGCAACAGTGGCGTCAACGCGGCCGCGCTAACTAGGATAAACGCGCCCGACCGAAAACCTTCCTGGATCAGCGACAACAGCAATCCAAAACTTGGCAACGCGGTCGCCGCGATGGGCTCGCCCTCCAGATTCTGCTGGATCGTCATTGTTTCGCCGGTCACAACCCCGACGCCGACCACCGTCAAAATCGTGACCGCCGCGGAAACACCGCCGACAAAGATCAGGTGACTGTGACTTCGAATTCGGCCGGTCAACAACGTGCAACTCGTGCACGCCGCGGCGAGCATGACCAAGTGGCCCAGGCTTTCGTTCATGAACAGCGTGACGCAGATCGACGCGCCAGCCAACAGCAATAGCGCCATATCGCGCCCGTACACGATCGCCGCGATGATCGACGCGACCGCCAGCGGTGCCAATTCACTTCGGAAACGATCGTTCGCGACCCAGTAGCTCAGGCCGACGGTGCAGACAAAAAAGACCAGCAACTTCGTCAGCTTTCGGTAGTCCAACAAGAGCGTACGGTCGTCCACAAAAAGAATGTACGAACCACACAGCAAATAGACCGCCGCGATCATGCCCGCGAATGCGGCGAAACGCGTGCAACGGTCCGTCGCGCCCCGAAAACTTAACCACTGTTGGTGCTCGTGACGCAGTAGTTGCAGTTCGTCTTCGTCAAGCGGATCTCCGCCGTTGGCGAGTTCACTATTGCCCGAACGATAACGCTTCATTGCCGGCGGGACGCTCGCGGCGATTTCCGAGCGCCGCTTCTCGCTCGCTTCGACGTCGTAGGTCAGCGTCTCGTAATCGGTGAGCCGGGCGTCGATCCAATTGCCCATCATTTTGGCGACCAATTGCGCTTCATCGGTGTCAAACATCCGACGAAAGTCTTCGCGAAGAGCGGTTTGGATCTTGGGGCCCATCCGCCCGATCTGGACATCGTCCAGGTCGACAAGAACCGCTTTGTCCGGAGTGGTCAAGTAGACCTGGATCGCGCGCTGGTTACCTTCGTCTGGTTCATGCTTGAGCCCCTGGATCAAGCCATCCTTAAATTCCGTCCTGACCAGCGACCGAAACGCCTCATCAAGCTTCTCCAGTTTGGTGTCATCGCCGAGCGTCATCTTGATCGCCGCGAAAGCTTCGGCCGGTGAGACCTCCTCGGCGTCTGATTCAGGATTGATCGGCTGCAACGCGGCAAAGTCATAAAAGCGTTCCAGCTGATCTTCATCCATCTGTTGAAGCGAATCCGATTCCAGGATCAGAAACAAACGATTCCGCAGTTGGGCTCGAAGTTGATCCAGCGGCGAAAGTCGGTTTTGGTAGTAAACCGGAACTTCGCGGATTTTCTCTAGACGCAACGCCTTCGTTTCGAGCTCGTTCTCGACTTCGAAGTTGACGCGAGCGATGACATCGCGCGCGGGGATCGACGCGCTGCGGAATGCGAAACGTGGTTCCCATGCGCGACAGACAACCAACAACGCCACCGCGGCCGCCAAAGCGATCAACACGCGAACGGCCCAGGCCGCTTTGTCGCTGTCGTTCCACCACTGAACCAAACGCGGCTTGGGGATCCCAAGCGATTCGATTCGCTCTTGCCGTGTTCGTGTCTTGTTTTGACCGTTCATAACGGACGGATCAACGCGCCAGAGAAAAACCCCAGGCACCGAGACAGATCCTAATTGCCCTCACTTCCAGGACCCGCGGCCATCTCGCCACCACCGACCACTCGGACAGCACCGCGACGTTTGCCCGTGGCATCTTCGTCAGCTTCTTCATAGGCTTCGACGATGCGCTGCACCAATCGATGCCGAACAATGTCATTGGCTCCAAGCCGCACCACGCCGATCCCTCGCAAGTGCCCGAGCCGCCGCAACGCATCGTTGAGCCCGCTGGTGACACCGCGCGGCAAGTCCTGTTGGGTTGCGTCGCCGCTGACAACCATTTTGCTCCGCTCTCCCATTCGCGTGAGAAACATCTTCATCTGCGCGACGGTTGTATTCTGAGCTTCATCCAAAATGATGAAGGCATCGTTGAGCGTGCGACCACGCATGTAAGCCAGCGGGATTAACTCGATGACCTCTTGCTCCATCAACTCACGCGCCTGGTCAAAGTCCACCATCTCGCCGAGGGCGTCAAGCAACGGACGCAAATAAGGGTTGAGTTTTGCGCGAAGATCGCCCGGCAGAAAACCAAGACTCTCGCCCGCTTCGACCGCCGGTCGTACCAACACGATCTTGCGAATGTGCCCCGCCTTGAGTGCTTCCACTGCGGTTGCCACGGCCAGATACGTCTTGCCACAACCGGCAGGCCCGGTGGCGAACGTCAAGTCGTATTCGCGAATCGCGTCCACGTATTCCGCCTGGCCTTCGGTCCGTGGTCGAATGCGACGGCCGGCGTGGCGGATTTCGATGTCTTCGCTCCGCGAACGCGTGGAGACGCCCGATTGCAGCTCCGCACCCTCTTCGGCAGCCAATTGCTCCACATCGTCGCCGACGACCAAGCCGCAGCGGCGGAACTGGTGGCGCATCTTTTCCAGCGTGCGAACGGTGTTGTCGACATTCTCGCTTTCACCCGAAATGCGCACGCGACCGTTGCGATGGGTGATCGACACGTCGAACAACTGTCGCAGCTTTCGAAGATTCTGATCCCGCGGACCGAACAGCTGAATCAGCTCCTCGGGCGTGGTCACGGTTAATGTCGCTTCCGTCATTCGTTTCAGCCGAATTTCGGCCGTCTTGTCGTTTCATCCCAAATGAGGATTGGCGTCCAACCACCCTCCGGTCTCGCTGAGATGAGTTGTCTGGAATTCATCGTATCTCTTCCGGCGGCGCAAGACACCGCATTATTGCCCACCCACCCCGGCGGCGAAGCAGAAAAATGCGGGGACACTTGCCGCCAAAAGCGAGTCCGTGACGTCCCATACCCCTCCCAAACCGGGAAGTAGCGTGCCGCTGTCCTTCACGCCGGCGTCACGTTTGAACAGCGATTCCGCCAAATCACCGAGCATCGCCGTGATCGCGACAGCTGGCCCCAGCAAGCACGCCCCCCAAACGGGCGAGCTAAGCACGGATGACAGGCCGGATTTAACGGCGGTTTCGGAAAGCACCGTTTTGTCGACCGTAGCGTCGCCAACGAACCAACCAAACAAGAACTGCAAACACAAATAAGCCACGACCGTCGCCGCCAACACGCCTCCGGCAGCCCCCTCGACCGTCTTGGCCGGTGACAAACTCGGAATCAACTTTCGACGACCAAACGCCCGACCGGCGAAAAACGCGCCGGCGTCAGTGACCTTCGTCACCGCCAAAAGCGTGATGATAGCCGCCAATCCAAAACGGCCTTGGGTCGCGTCCGCATGCATCATCCGGGTCGCGACCAACATCGACATCGGCAATCCGACATACATCGAAACAAAGACCGCGGCGCAGGTTCGCTGGATCGTCTCGCCCGCCGCCGTCTTTCCTTGACCACGCTCCGTCGAATCTCCATCCATGGTCAGCATGGTCCGGTCGAAGTATCGCATCTCGGAGACCAAGATTCCGAAGATGGTCAGCACCGCGACCAGCGGGATCCAGCCCAGGCGTCCAACGGGACAGTCTGGAGGATAGCCGGATTCGGTGAACGCCCAGGCAGAAGGGATCGTGCCCGCCATCGAGACCAATGCGGCGCCGACGACGGCAACGCTACGGCGAATGACATGCCCTGCGGCAAGCAGAATGCTGGCGATCTCCCACGCCGTCCCGATCGAAAAAAAGAGCAGGAGTGGGTAAAGCCAAATGCCTTCCAGCCCGGGGATGTGCGCCCCCCAATCCAGCAATACCAATGTCACACTGATGCCGATCAACACCGCGCTGGTTCGCAACCGTTCTCGCAGCATCGCTAACTCGCTCTTCCCCAGGGACGAATACAGCGACGTTCCATTCGATGCTCGCTAGCGACCAACAGACAACCCTCCGAATCGACGGTCGCGCCCCGAGAAGCAGTCGAGCGCTGCTTCAAAGTCCTGGCGAGCGAAGTCGGGCCAGCAGGTCTCGGTCACATACAGTTCCGCGTAACTGATCTGCCACAGCAGAAAGTTACTCACGCGCATTTCGCCACCTGTCCGGATCAGCAAATCGACCTCGGGTAAATCCGCCGTGTAGAGCCGCCGCTCAAGAGCTTGTTCGTCGATTTCGTCCAACTTCATTCGACCGGCCAACACGTCCTCGCAGATTCCACGTGTCGCCGCGGCCAACTCATCGCGCCCGCCGTAATCGATGGCGAGCACCAACTGAGTCCCTTCATTGGAGGCCGATATGTCAAGCGTTTTTTGCATCTCGTCGAGCACCGAAGGTGGAAGACGGTCTCGTCTTCCGATCACTTTCAGTCGCAAGCCCTGCTCCATGATCGTGCGACGTTCCTCCACAAGATACTGCTCCAGCAAATGCATCAAGAACGTCAGTTCTTGTTCCGGCCGCTTCCAGTTCTCGCTCGAAAGGCAATACAACGTGACCGCATCGATGCCCAGCTCCGTGGCGGTTTCGCTAATCATCCTGACCGTGCCGACCCCGCGGCGATGGCCTTCGACACGTGGAAGCCCTCGGTTCTGCGCCCAACGTCCGTTGCCGTCCATGATGATTGCGACGTGACGGGCGACCGCAGAGCACTGTGAACCGTTTTCGGCGGCTTCGGAGGGCGCGGCGTCTTCGTCCTGGATGGGTCCGGTTTCGGCTTGATTCATGGCCTTGCGGAGCGTTCAAACTCCGATCGGTTGCAAGTTCAATTCCGCCGACTGCCGCGTGAAGATTGTCTGTGCACGGTCAGGTCCGACCGATAGGACTCCGACCGGAATCCCGACCAATTCTTCGATTCGACGCACGTACGCCAACGCCCCCGGCGGGAAGTCGTCTTCGGTACGCACCTCATCGACCGGTTGTTTCCATCCGGGGATTGTTTCGTAAATCGGTTTGCAGCGTCGGAGCTGGTCGCTGTGACTTGGGAAACGCGTGATCCGTTCTCCGTCCAACTCGTAAGCGACACACACTTTGAGCTCATCGAGGTGAGCCAAGACATCCATCATCATCAATGCCAAACGTGTGACGCCGCTGAGTCGAGCGGTATACCGAACCGCGACAGCATCGAACCAGCCGCAACGGCGTGGTCGCCCCGTTGTCGTCCCAAACTCGTTGCCGAGCGTCCGGATACGTTCACCGGTCTCGTCTTCTAATTCGGTCACGAAAGGCCCGCCTCCGACTCGCGTGCTATACGCCTTGCAAACACCGAGGACCGTCTCGATCCACCTCGGCGGCACACCAGCACCGGCGCACACGCCCACTCCGCTACTGTTACTGCTGGTCACAAAGGGGTACGTCCCGTGATCGATGTCGAGCAATGCGCCTTGAGCACCTTCGAACAGCAGCCGCTTTTTCTGGTCGGCCGCGTCGAGCAGGAGATCGGTGGTGTCGCCGATCATCGGCCTCAGTCGATCCGCCCAACTGGCCGCCTGAGCCACCACGCGATCGACCGCGATCGACTCCAATTCGTGATCCGAAACGCCGAGACTTCGCAGCAAGTCGAGCTTCTGACCCGCGACGGTCGAAATGCGGTCGTCTCGGTGGTCTTGAATCAAATCCGTCATGCGGATTGCATGCGTTCTACCAACCTTGTCGCGGTAACAGGGGCCGATCCCACGATTTGTGGTTCCGATCGACTCGCCTCGTACCGCCGTCGCATTGATCTGGCGATCCTCCGCGATATGCCACGGCATGACGAGGTGAGCCCGTTCGCTGATGCGAAGGTTCTGGTTGCAATCGATGCCACGCCCCGCCAGCCCATCCATCTCCCCGATCATCGTCTCGGGATTGATCACCACACCCGGCGTGATCACGTTTTGGACGCCCGAGTGCAAGATTCCGGATGGAATGTGATGCAGCTTGTAGACCTCTTCGCCGACAACAACAGTGTGTCCGGCGTTGGCACCACCCTGGTATCGGACGACCCAATCGAATTGAGGAGCCAGCAAGTCGACGAGTTTGCCTTTCGCCTCGTCACCCCACTGCAGCCCGATCACGCAAGTTCCGGACACGCTGCAACACTCCGTCAATTCAAAGGCCGTTTCAAACAAAACGGCCGGAGGAGCGTTCCCCCGGCACCAAACCGCAAAGCGTAAGCCTCGTCCCGCGAGGTGACAACAGGCGATCCACTCCGCCGCTGGTAGCCTCCGGGCTTGACGCTACTCGGACGCACCCCGGAGTGTCCCTCAAACAGAGCGTCCCTCTAGCCGCCCGAGTGGCCACGTTTATACTCGTTCAAAAAGACGCGCGACCCGAAGTGGAGCGTGAAAATCGACCCCCTTATGGCATCGCGATGTCGGACTACAACCTCACGCACCTCAAGCAGCTCGAATCCGAGAGTATCCACATTTTTCGCGAGGTCGCGGCGGAATTCCAGAACCCGGTCATGCTCTACAGCATCGGGAAAGACTCTTCGGTGCTCCTTCATCTTGCCCTAAAAGCCTTCGCGCCGGCGAAACCGCCGTTTCCTTTGCTGCACGTCGACACGACCTGGAAGTTCAAGGAGATGTACGAGTTTCGAGATGGCTACGTCGCCAAAGAACTCGGACTCGACCTCATCGTCCACATCAACGAGGAAGGACTCAAACATGGCATCAAGCCATGGGAAGATAGCGAACGGCACACCGAGTTGATGAAGACCGACTCGCTCAAAGCCGCGCTCGACAAGCACGGTTTCGATGCCGCGTTTGGAGGTGCTCGCCGCGACGAAGAGAAATCTCGGGCGAAAGAGCGTGTTTTCAGCTTCCGTGACAAATCACATCGTTGGGACCCCAAGAACCAACGGCCGGAGCTTTGGAACCTGTACAACGCTCGGGTCAACAAAGGCGAGTCGATTCGGGTCTTCCCGATGAGCAATTGGACTGAACTTGATGTGTGGCAGTACATCCATCTGGAGAAGATTCCGATCGTTCCACTGTACCTTTCCCAAAAACGCAAAGTCGTGGAACGCGACGGAATCCTCATTCTCCGCAACGATGATCGAATGCCGCTGCTCGAAGGGGAAGTCGAAGAAGAAAAGATGGTGCGGTTTCGAACGCTCGGTTGCTACCCACTCTCCGGTGCCGTCGAATCCGAAGCGACCGATTTAGTCGACGTTATCCAGGAGATGCTGCTCACCACCACCAGCGAACGGCAGGGCCGCGTCATCGATCAAGACGAAGGCGGCGTCGGCATGCAAAAGAAGAAAGAGCGCGGCTACTTCTAGTCGCATAACTCTCCACTCTCCACTCTCCACTCTCCACTCTCCACTCTCCACTCTCAACTCTCCACTCTCAACTTGTCCCGATGTCCCACCAGTCTGACCTGATCGCGACCGACATCCACGCTTACCTCAAGCAACACGAAAACAAGCAGCTGTTGCGATTCATCACCTGTGGCAGCGTGGACGATGGCAAGAGTACGCTCATCGGTCGGCTACTTTACGATTCCAAGCTCGTCTATGAAGACGAACTCGCCAAGGTCCAAAGTGACTCTGCCAAGCAAGGTTCGACCGGTGGTGACTTTGACCCCTCGCTTTTCATGGACGGGCTCAAGGAAGAACGCGAGCAGGGGATCACGATTGATGTCGCCTACCGCTACTTCAGCACCGCCAAGCGAAAGTTCATTATTGCCGACACTCCGGGACACGAGCAGTACACGCGCAATATGGCCACCGGCGCCTCGTCGGCCAACCTCGCGATCTTGATGATCGACGCCCGAAAAGGAGTTTTGACGCAGACCAAACGACACTCTTTCATTGTGTCGTTACTCGGGATCAAACATGTCGTCGTCGCCGTCAACAAGATGGACCTCATCGACTTTGATCAACAAAAGTATGACGCCATCTGCGACGACTATCGATCGTTCGCCACGCGTTTGGATCTGCCGGACTTGCATTTTTACCCCATCAGTGCTCTCAACGGAGACAACGTTGTCGACCGCAGCGAAGCGATGCCGTGGTACAACGGAAGCACGCTAATGAATTTCTTGGAGACGGTCTACATCGGAAGCGACCGCAACCTCCAAGACTTCCGGATGCCGGTCCAATTGGTAAACCGACCCGATTTGGATTTTCGTGGCTTCTGCGGGACCGTCGCCTCGGGGATCATCCGGAAAGGCGAAGAGATCATGGTTTTGCCGAGCAAGCAAACGTCCACCGTGAAATCGATCGTGACGTATGACGGTGAACTGGACGAAGCCTATGCGCCGCTGTCGATCACCCTCACGCTCGAGGATGAAATCGACGCCTCGCGTGGCGATATGATTGTGCGGCCGGGGAACGTGCCGCGGACCCGCGACAACATCGAAGCCATGTTGGTCTGGATGGATGAGTCGGCGATGGTTCCCGGTAAAACGTATCTCTTCAAACACACCACTCAAACCGTTCCCGGCACGATCGACACGCTGAACTACAAGGTCGATGTCAATACGTTGCACCGCAGCCCGGCGCCCGAATTGGATCTGAATGAGATCGGCCGCGTCGGCATCACACTGTCGGCACCCATTCATTTCGATGCTTATCGACGCAACCGAGCCTCGGGCGCGTTTATTGTGATCGATCGAATCACGAACGCGACCGTCGCCGCGGGGATGATTCTCGACAAAGCCGGCGACGGCGCCCGCTCGGTTTGGGATGACGACGAGGCACAGTCGCAAACCCATGGAACAACCAGTGTTTCGGCGGTGAGCGCCGACGAACGCGAGGCTCGGTTCGGTCAGAAGCCCGTCACCGTCTTGCTGACCGGACTCACCGGTTCAGGCAAGACCACGATCGGCGTTGCACTCGAGCGCAAGCTCTTCGACCGAGGTCGTGCCGTGCTCTTGATCGATGGTGAATCCGTTCGCCGCGGGCTGAGCCGAGATCTCGGATTCAGCGCGAACGATCGCAGTGAAAACCTGCGACGGAGTGCTCACCTTGCCCATCGGCTGAATGAGGCGGGGATGATCTGCATTGCCAGCTTTGTAGCGCCCAGCGAGGATGTCCGCCAGAAAGTCGGGGGAGTGATCGGCGAAGAACGCTTCCTCGTCGTACACGTCGCGACACCCATCGAAGTCTGCCGAGAACGCGACACCAAAGGGCAGTACGCCCGAGCCGACTCAGGTGATTTGCTCAACTTCCCCGGAGTGACGGCCGACTACCAAGTTCCCGTCAAACCAGATGTGACCGTGAACGCCGCGGAATCCTCGATCGACGAATGCTGCGACGTCATCCTCTCATGCCTCCGCGAGAAACGCTTCATCAAGTAGGAAGAGGCGCCCGAAGCGCTTCAAACCGGCAACTTCCACCTAAGGAGCCGATTCGTCTGAAACGGTGTCAGGAACCAAAAACCAAATGGCCCGTAGGGTGCTTCGCATTGTTGGTCCTGATACCGTTTCCGTAGCCAACCCTAAAGTCAAGCTGTAACGGACCACTAGCCACCGGCGATCTCTTCCTCCCACGCTTCCAGCGAATCGTAGACGGTCTCGAACCATTCGGGGCTGACCGTCGAAGTCGCGTCTTCGCGAGAACCACGCGTCGGAATTGTCACTCGGAATCCAGGTCCCGAAGGTGGATCGGCTTCAATCCTTAGTTTGCCTCCGAAGTGGTGAACGATCAGGAAGGCTCCGAGTAGATCCATATCCATCCCGATCGGCCATCGTCGCAACGGAATCGCGGCGGCGAACAAGGATGCGATCTGATCTTCGTCCAACGCACGGAAACTCCCCTTCGCGTCGATCACAACGAATCCCTCGATCGATGACACCGCCAATTCAATCCGAGATGGCTGATCTTGCACATCGGCCAACCTCCGGATCAGAAGATTTACCAACGCCTCAAGCATTCCCTTGTCCACCGTCGCGAGACAAGCCGAGTCGGCTCGCACAACGAGATCGAGATCGTCTTCAAGCAACTCCGACTTGCGATTCTCCGCGACCGCACGGACCGCCTCGGCGATATCAAGTTGCTCGACTTCGCCACTCGACGTGCCCACCGTGTCACGAAGCAGCGACTCAACCGTTTGAACCATCTGCTTTGATTCGTGTTTGGCGAGCGCGATCATGTTCAATTCGGAAATCTCCTCCATTTGGACGCGGATACGTTGCTTGACCGGCGATTGCTCCATGTAGCTGACCAGCGCTTCCCATGCCCCTCGGAGACGACCTTCCAGGGCCGTGACCGCGGTCGCCAATCCTCGGACACGATCCATTACAACCAGTCGATGCAAAACGCTCAGCTTTTCCCGTAGCAAGCGGTCCCGCTCCGAACCCAAGGCATGGAACTCACAAGCACGCGTCAACGTATGGATCATCTCCGCTTCGTCCACTGGTTTGCTCAGATAGCGGAAAGCCCCTCCGTCGTTGACACTGCGAACCGCATTGTCGAGAGAAGTGAATGCGGTAATGAGGATTCGCACGATTTGCGGAAACCGTGTTCGAACCCGTTCCATCAAATCGACGCCGGAAACCTTCCCCATCCTCTGATCTGTCAGCAAGACCGCGACCTCGCTCGAGTGCTCCTGCAAGTACTCCCATGCCTCTTCACCGGACGCAACGGTCTGGATGTGAAACATGTCGCCGAATAGCTGGCTGAAGTACTTTAGCGCGGTCTGTTCGTCATCGACGTACAGAATGTGTTTCCCGTCATTCGGTAGCATCACCCAGCCTCTATGTATGGCGACGAGGACGACGCAACGTCCTTGGTTTCAGATTCGGCGTTGTGGGATAGGGCCAGGTCAAACGTCACCACCGTACCCTCACCGAGTTGACTTTCGATCTCAATCGCCCCGTCGTGTGCCCTCAAAATCGTTTCACAAATCCCCAGCCCGAGTCCGAGCCCCTCGCCGGAACGACTGGTGAAGAATGGTTCTCTTACCATTTGAGCCTCCGCGTCAGTCATGCCAACACCGTTGTCTGACACCGAGACTGCGAGCCGACCTTCCCGCATGGCCACCGAAACGCGGATGTGATTGTCGAGTTCGTCACTGCTCTCACGCCAATCGCCTTTGAGCTCCTTGGGATACGCGGCGCGAATCGCCTTCTCCGCATTCAGGATCAAGTTCAACAAGACTTGCACGATCTGACTTTCCGAACCGAGCACCTTCGTGTCCAACGGAGTCGACTCGTCAAGTAGAACTCGCCCCGCGGGCAGTTCGTGCGTCAGAAAGCGAACCGACGTCGTAATCGCGTCTCGGATTCGAAAGGAGGTCGGATTGCCCAACTGCTCCGGATGGGCAAACGTTCGAAGGGTCGAAATGATTTCGCCGATCCGCGTCACTCCTGCCTCGACGTCGTCCACCATCTCACGTTCTTCGCTCCCCTCGATGAACTTTCGTTTCAACACGGTCGTGGCCATGAGTGAGTAATTGACCGGATTGTTGATCTCGTGAATCAAACCCGCCGCAACGCCGGCGATCGCTCGCATCTTTTCGCTGTGTACCAAACGTTGTTCGGTCTGTCGCAACAGTTTTTGTTCAAGCGCTAAATCTCGATTCAGGCAGAATGCTTCGAAGCGGTTTCGTCGGTACGTCGCGCACACCGCAACGCTCGCGACACTGCAAACCGTCAAGAAGAATAGACCTTGGGCGAACTCCGCGTTCATCGTGAAACGAAAATCGTTCGCCGCAATCACAGCCAGCATGTATGCAAACGTTGAAACACCGCAATACAGCGCTGACTGCGTCGCCCGAAAGCCAAGCATCTGCACGATGATCATCAGCAGGATCAAACCGAAATAGTACAGCGATTGACTTCCGTTGGTGTGGTACATCATCCAACAGAAAAACAAACCCGGACTCAGGATCAGCGCAAAACTGACGGGTTCGAACCACTTGCCGGACGCCCAAAACCGGCGCGTCGCCAACCCCACCAGCAACACCAGTGTGACCAACACACGACCGACCGCCAGAACCGCAAACTGCTCACGGTAGATGTTCCAATCCATCAAAGCGCCGAACGGCATCAAAAAGACGCCCAGCGTGAGCGCGAGGTCTGCCCAGCGATAGCGCTCTTGGCGTTCCTGATGGATGAAGTCAGGGTTATCGTCCGGCTGGCCGTATTGACGCCGAACCGCGACATCGCTGCTCATTGGATCGGCTTCCGAATCTCGAGAAATGCATTGACGCCTGTATCGTCAACGTAACTACGCTGCACACCGATGTGCGGTGCCAGATTCATCATTCCTTCGGCGGTCCGCAATTCAAGGTTCCAATCGAGCACCATGCCCATCATGGCGATCGAAGAGTGGGACGGAGTGACATTGGTCACCAGCACCATTCCCCCGGGACGGACCCACGAGAAGAACTGCTCAATCAAGTAGCCGCAGGTTGCGTCGCGAAGGTAGTCAAACAGCCCCGCGCAATACACCATTTCATAGTCGGACTCAAAACCGGCATCTCCAGATTCCTCCGCGGCGCGCAGGATTTCATGCACGCTCCGCTGTTCGGTGCGGATGCCCAATTCCGGTCGCAATCGCCCAACCTCGGGAACCAAATTTTTCTCGACGAAATCGAGCGTCTCGGCGTTGAAGTCGACCAAGCAAAAGTCGGCGTGTGATGACGAAGTTTCCTCGCGGGCAAAGCGTGCCACTTCTTCCGCGGGTCCGCAACCGATATTCAGGATCTTGACTCGACCGTCTACGCCTGAGGGCGACGAGCTTTGACGCGGCCCGGTCTCGAATCGCCGAGACAACGAACGAAATGTCTCGTGTAGCAATGCCGTTTGCAACAGGTGAATACGGTTGCGGTGCGCGGCCGGGGCATCGTGCCGAAGCGCCGAAGCGTTCACCAGTTTGGCAAAGGTATTGGTGCCTTCCCAAGGCTCGTTCAACATCATTCGCACCATCTGAAAGTCACCGGCATAGCCCAGTGGTTTGTTGAATGCGCGGTTCATAAACGGAGACGCCATCAACAAGGGATGCAGTTCGCGCTGAGCGAATGCGCGGTGGATCGAATGATCCTTACGCGTGACTGCCCGCGTCGACTCCTCAAAACGGCCATTCAATTCCGCGAACCGCGGCGCGATCTCGCGGTCCACATCCATTACGAAGTCCAACACGCGCGCCGTATCCGACTCCATGTCGATTCCCGCCTCCGTCTCCCAGTGCTCCAACCAGCGACGCAGCTCATCCAGGTAATTGCGCAGATCGTTGACCGCCAGGCGAAAAGGCACCTGTACCCGGTCATTCGCTTCTTCCCAATCGGAAACGAAATCCCTCACAAAGCAGCGCAACGTTTCACCCGGATCGAGATTCGTTAAATCACTCCATGGGTCGACCAGTGACGCGGTCACAATCAAGATCAAACCCGTGTTGAGCAAACCCGTCACGACGGCCCGTCCGTCATACGTGGCCCGATCACCCTGGTGGATATTGAGTTCCGAAATGACTTCGGACAACTGAACGATGGAATAAGGGTTGTAGACCTCGAACACGACGCTCTGGCGAGAAAGCCGAACCAGGGTGCCTTCTGACGCATTGCCCTGCGAATTCTTGAAGCTCACGTGCGATGAGAACGTCAGGTTTTTCTTCTTCGCCACGAAACGCTTGCCCGTCAAAGTGACTAGCGGGATTCCGCTTGATGCTCCTGTTCGCATGAAGTCGACGAAAGCCGGATCGACGTAGAAAAGACGCGAACGAGTTTGCCCCAAGAGTCTGTCCCAACGATTTCAACGCCACTTCTTGTCACGATGAATTGATCAGGAACGAGCCGTTCGATAACAACCGTTCCCTCTCGAAGGTCGATCAAATCAGACTCACTAGTCTCTAAGATATAGCCGTAAGTAACGGCGTCGGATAGTGCTTGTAGCGCATCGCGAGTTCGATGCCAATCGTTGTGGAACGAATATGACGCACTGCGTTGAAACGCCTCCAACGACGACCGTGTCTCATTCGCAACACCGTGTCGGTCTCCAACTCTCACATCAGAGGATGTGGTGGGCACCCCCATCGGCGGTGATCCTCCAAGAGCAACGTCGTTTGATCGGCCCGTTCCATCCGCTAACGCTGAAGCCACAAACTGAATAATCGCTTGGACCGACGAACCGTGCTGCTCATCGCTCATCGCGGCGCTTAGCGCATCGCCCAACCTCGCGATTGGGCTTTCCCCCGAACGCAATGCGCCGCGGATCGCATAGCCTCCGAAACTCGATTCGTAAGCGATGTCGATTCCGAGTTCTCGCAAGACCGAAATGTCTCGATACACCGTTCGGCGATGAACGCCCAACGCAACGGCAAGCGCAAGCGGATCGTAAGGCTCGCCGTTTTGCAGCAACTGTAGAATCCGTAAGGCTCGATCAAATCGATGACGCAAATTACACAAGCCTCATATTCTTCCAGAGCATCTCACTTCCCCATGCTAACTCTCGCGAGCCGGCCGCACCCTTCAATCGCAGGCAAGAAGAGCATCGAGACCGTCGCGGTGACGGACGGACGTCACATCCATCTCATCGCACCGCTGATACTGCCCAGCGTACTTTTTCTGCGTTTCGAAGGGCCACCCATCGCGTGGTTCGATGAGTCCTCATTGAGACCAATTTGTGGCAAAGATGGATTCTTTACCCTCGACGAAACCAAAAGCGAGTATTAATCTACGTTCCAGCGGTGACAGATTCTGTCACCGTTAGCGTCCTGGGGGGTTTTGCCCCAACCCCCTGGACGCGTTTTTTATGCGCCCACTCAATTCGGCGGTCGCAAAGACTCGATAAGCCACGTTACTTTGCTGGTTTGTGCCCCTGTCAACGCCGTAAAGAGCTTGTTCGCCGCGTCTCGGCGAAGCTCGCTTCGGTCCGCGAGCTCTTCAAACGCCACGTCCTTGGATGATCGTTTGTGCACAAGAACCAAATGTACCCCTATCGAAGTGACGACGGGTCTTGTCACGCTATTCTCTTCCGTTTTTCGGAT
>JBCBLJ010000878.1:0-3370 GCA_038520195.1 Planctomycetota bacterium | reverse complement strand
GCGATGGCGGTCGGGATCACATTGATGACCATCGGCATCCCACGAAGGGTCGGGTGAATTAACGCGAGACCGATCGTAACGACAGCCGCTAAACCCGTGAGGCCGATCGTCTTTTCTTTAAATCCGGCGCGGCTACCGAGGCACCACCAAGCCAACAAGAACAACGCCATCAGCGGCGGTCCCATGAATCCCACCATCATCACGGACAGGCTCTGCGACTCGGCGAGACCCGGGACGAATCGCAAAACGGCCATCAGGATCAAGAGAGTGAGCGCCGGCCACCAGCGTAGAACCGATGGAGGTTTCGGTTCTTCGTGCGGTTCATTTTCCGCTGTCATGTTCTGACGCCTCAGGAGAGTCGCTAAGATCCCGCCGTCTCAACGCAAGCGAGCTTTTCGTCGAGTCATCGGCTACCAGGCCAACGAGCGAAGCGATCTTCCGGCCATTGTTTCTTGGCCGAAGTTCACGGCTCTGTTTCGAAAGACCTGGGGCCGGTGTTCTGCGAGCAGTTTTGGCAATCCCGACCCTCTTTCTGAAAACGCAAAATCGGGATTGCTGTGAAACAACTGTTTCAATATATTGAAACAGTTGTTTCATGGCAATCCTTTAGCTGTCATGGTCAACGAAAAAGAGAACTCAAGCAAAGAACCCACAACGCGTGAGCGGTTGTTGGAAGCCGGAGTGGAGCAATTCGCGACCAAGGGCTTCGAAAAGACGACCGTAAGGGACATATGCAAGCAAGCGGGCGCCAATTTGAACGCGATCAAGCACCACTTCGGAGACAAGTGGGAGCTGTATCTCGCGGTGCTCGAACAGTGCCGCGAGGCTGGCGGGACGGACCTGGACCTCGAGATTCCGCTCGATGCATCAGCCGAAAAAGAGCTGCATCTCTTTATCCACTCGGTCGTCAAGACAATGTTCAAACGTCGCCAAAGCAGCATGGGCAAGTTTGGCGTTCAGCTCATGATGCGCGAGCTGCAGAATCCAACCGGTGCGCTCAAGATCGGCATGAGCTTCTTCATTCTGCCGATCTGGAAGCGCCTCAATGCGATCTTGGAAAAGCTCCTGCCCGACGACATCGATCAGGTCAGTCAACACTTGCTCGCATTCAGCGTCATGGGGCAAATCAGCTCCTATCGCATCAACGAGCCCATCATGAGGTTCGTGATCAGCAAGACGGAATACGATCGAATCTCCGCCAAGCGAGTCGCCGACCACATTACCCGCGTGACGTTGGCGGCGGCCCGGTCTTACCACAGTGCGTCCGAAGATCCGATGAATCGAGATTAGGACGAAGTCGTCACGACGATTCTCACATTGGTTCGCTCCACTGCCTGCGGGTCTGCGCACTCGCGTCTGAAGCGACGTGCGCCGCGCCGACCGTGCGCGCGTTTTGCGAATGCCGATTCATGGCCACGATCTCTGGTGATGGTGAAACTCTCTTTTAGCAAATGGAAGGAGCAGGAATGATGATTCGCTTAACTCGCTTGGCACTATTCGTGTTGGGTGTCGGTTGTCCCGTCTTATTCGCGGCGGAGCCCGCGACCCTCAAGGTGTCCGTGGAAAACGTCCCGGCGAAAACGGAGAAGGTAACCATCCTTCTTTATGACGATGCAAACGACCTCAATCAGTCGCAGTCCGGCAAGATGGTTTCGAAGTCTCGTCAAAAGTGGGACCTCCAGCACAGCTATCAGGATGTGAAGCCGACTGCCGGTGCCGCACAGTTTGAATTCAAGCAACTCAAAGCCGGTGAGTACGCGGCGTTTGTCTTCTGCGACAAGAACGGCAATGGTCGCCTGGACAATAGTCTCCTCGGGCTCCCGTCTGAACATGTCGGTATGTCCGGGACCCACGCCAACGGCAAAATGTCGTTTCCGCCAAAGGAAAAACCGAGTTGGAAGACCATGAAGTTCTCCGTCCAACCGGGGGCCAATGAGATTCAAATCAAAGCCTTCAAGATCGGGTTCTAGACAATCAGTTTGCCGTAGCGGTCTTGCGATCGCAGCCCGCTGCCCCAGCGTAAGCGCGGAACTCCTCGCAACACGTTCGGGCTGCGATCCGCTACGGCGAATTGATGGCTTCTTTCGAGCGGAACCATCGTTTCATCGTTGGTTCCGCTGATTGGGGAAGTCACAACGGTAACGCATGAGAATCTGCGCCCCAAACAAGGATGGATGTGATGGAAAGATCGCTTGGCCGAAAGAGACGTCCACGACTTCTGACGTTGTGGCTACTGTTTTGCGGCTGCATTTCGATCCCGTTTGGAGGCGATCTTTCTGGCAAAGCAGCGGCCCAGGAGTTGCTCGGCTCGCCTGACCAAGCGAACAGAGCTGCACGCGGCGCACAAGCGATTCGGGGGCTTGGTGATTCACCTGGGCCGTTTGGCTTTAATCTGCTCGGTTCGACGTCGATCGGAGGCGGGCTCGATCTAAGCCAGGTCCAGCTTCGTGGCCGCGCGGTCCTACCGCTGGACCCACCACGTCGCATGATGATGATCTTGCCTTCATTCACTTTTACGGCGCTCGATGCCGATTCGATGTTCGAGACTCCAACCGAGCTGTATTCGTTGGGGCTCAACATGACTTGGATGGAACGTCTTTCCGACCGCATGTTGTTATCGCTTAGTTTGAATCCATCGATCAACGGCGACGCAAATTCCATCGGAAATGAGGTTCGCGTTTTTTCGTTCGGGATGCTTCGCTGGCAAGCGATACCCGACAGGCTGACATGGATCTTCGGGGCCGCGTACACGGGCCGCGAAGACATCCCGGTGTTGCCGATGGCCGGCGTTCAGTGGCGACCAACGGAAGATTGGGATGTTTCGCTCGTGCTACCACAGCCTAAAGTCTCCTATCGGTTGAAGGGCGGCCCCGGCGGGCAGTTGTGGATCTATGGACGTGGCGGCGTTGGCGGCGGGACGTGGGATGTCGCAGGTCAAAACAACAGCGACGACGAGCTATCGGCGACGGAGTTTCAAGCAAGCCTGGGAATCAACTTCATCAATTATCGACGAAAGCACCTGTTTGCAGAAATCGGCGCAGGCTTTGGACGGGAGATCAAATTCGAATCCACCGCCCAAAACCAGTCGTTCGGCAATTCGCTCCTGATTCGCGGCGGCTGGAATTACTAGCGCCGCAGGAACTCAAGCCCTTCTTGAGAAGGCGGGTCGATTTGAGCGCGTTCCACTCCCGACTTCGGGGCGACCTCTTCCTCACAGTGCCGAGAGACGTCAAGGCGTGACAACACAGTTGCCTCAACGGTTCACAAATATCGAACCGTCAAAAACCCCTCGGTGGCATCAGTGACGTCGCACCACAAATGGGAAATAGCTTGTGCACTGCGGTTCTTTTGAGCACTCGGCACATCTGTT
>JBCBLJ010000912.1:0-3168 GCA_038520195.1 Planctomycetota bacterium | reverse complement strand
GATGCGTTCGAGCGTCTTGTTGGTCGGAATTGCGACCACGTCGAGTTTATAGATCTTCCAGAATTCGTTCGCTTCGGTCATCGCCGTTCCGGTCATCCCCGAAAGCTTCTTGTACATCTTGAAGATGTTCTGCAGCGATGCGGTCGCAAAGGTTTGGGTCTCCGGTTTGATCGGCACACCTTCCTTTGCCTCGACGGCCTGGTGCAGCCCGTCGCTCCATTGCCGACCATCCATCAAGCGTCCGGTGAACTCGTCGACGATCACGATTTGACGATCTTTGACGACGTAGTTGACATCCAATTTGTAGAGGTAGTGAGCCTTCAAAGCGTTGTCGATCAGGTGGGGCCATTCCATGTTGCCCGCGGTGTAGAAGCTCTCGACGCCGGCGAGCTTCTCCGCTTCACGGACGCCCTCATCGGTGAGGGTGACATTATGTTGCTTTTCGTCGACGGTGAAGTGTTCTTCCTTCTTCAGCTGTCGGGCTACGCGATCGGCGTCGGCGTATCGATGCAAATCCATGTCGCTGGGGCCGCTGATAATCAACGGCGTTCGCGCTTCATCGATCAGGATGTTGTCCACCTCGTCGATGATCGCGTAATTGAGAGGGCCCTGGCATTGTTGGGCCTGCGGATCGAAACGCTCATCACCTTGCGCCGCCGGTCGCATGTTGTCGCGGAGGTAGTCGAAGCCGAATTCGTTGTTGGTCCCGTAGGTGATGTCACATCGATAGGCCGCCTGTTTGTCATCGGTGGACATCCCCGACTGAATGGCATTAACGGTCAACCCGAGGTTCATGTAGAGCGGCGCCATCCACTCCATATCGCGGCGGGCGAGATAGTCATTGACGGTGACGACATGGACGCCTTTTCCCTCGAGCGCGTTGAGGTAGGCCGGCAGCGTGGCGACGAGCGTTTTTCCTTCGCCGGTCACCATCTCGGCGATCTTGCCTTCGTGCAGCACCATTCCTCCGACCAACTGCACGTCGTAGTGCCGCATGTTGAGGAAGCGCTTGCCGCCCTCGCGGCAGACCGCAAAGGCTTCGGGGAGGATTTCGTCAAGCGATTCGCCGTCGCGGATTCGTTGACGAAACAAAACCGTTTGCTCACGAAGCTCGTCGTCCGACATCGCTTCATACTTCGGCTCTAGCGCCGAGATCTCCTCGGCACGAGCCTGGAGCTTGGTCACCTGTCGGGCGTTGGCCGATCCAAAGATGGAGGTCACCGCACGCTCAAACGAACCGAGTGCTCCGCCAAAGATCGCGCCGGTAACATCCGCCAAAGTATCAAAAAACGACATCGCTGAATCGCTCGGTTGTGATCGTGCAGACCAGGTTGCAAGGCCGATCGGCTTCCGCTGCCGATTCCGCCGCTGGGCATCCGTGTGAACGTGCTAAAAAGGTTCGCGTCGAGTGACGCCAACTTGGCAGGCTCGCGCGCGAATCAACCCAAAGTAGCCAATCGCGGACCAAACCAAGCTTGAATCAGCCAGTTACCCAACAAAACGCCGAGGAGACCCGAACCCAATCGCTTCAACAAGTTCTAAACACTGACCCGATCGTAGGTTAGGTGGTTGGGCCGGTGGGGTCAACGGCGAACGGATTTTGTTGGACGACGCTCGTTTTCGCGGGCGACTCACCCGACATCGGCGACGTTCACAAAGACTTTCAGTGCGTCCTTGTCCTCGACCAGCAATCGCATCATTTCTTGATAGTTCTCAAGACCATCGACCGGATGCGTCAGGATCTTTTCGAGCACGCCCGGGTACATCATGGCACCCAACGCCAGGTCGCGGATGCCGCTCTCGAAGTGCGTTCGGTTCGCATTGACGCTGCCCAGTAGCAGCTTGTTACCCAGCACCCAGTGCAGATTGACCGCATCGGATGGCACTTCGATGGTCTTGTCACCCCCAGTAATGCTGGTCCAAACGACCACGCCGTTATGTCCCAGGTGCTGCATCGCCTCAAATGCCAGCGAACTGCTTCCGGTGGCATCGACGATCAAGTCCGGCTTGCCGGTTTTCTTGACCAGCTCTTCGATCGGCGTATTCCGCGTGCTGACGTACTCGGCTTCGAGACCCGAGACGATCTCGCTCTTCAGGTTGGGCGCTTCGCCGCGGGCCAGAGTGTACACCTGCAGCCCCCGAAGCTTGAGGACGAGCGTGGTAAGCAATCCGATTTGACCGGCGCCCATCACGAATGCCAGTTTCGGGCGCCAGACCTTCATCCGCTGCTGAGCTTCGTAGGCCTGCTGAACCGCCTTGGCGGCACAACTCATCGGTTCCTGCAACACATGCAGATGCTTGAGACCCTCGGGGACGCGAACGATGTATTCCTCTTCATCGACGAATTTCTCGGTCATGAAGCCGTGGCGAAGATTGATCCCTCGCTCGTAGTACTCCTCCTCGCTCGTCATATCGTTGGTGCCGATCAAATCGTAGATCGACCCACCCGGCCGTCTCACGGTCGCCGTCACGTAGTCACCGGGTTTGACTCGGTGCACTTTCGGTCCCACTGCCTCAACAATGCCAAATGACTCGTGCCCGATGACGAGAAAGTCGTCGCCAGCGGGCGGATTGCCGTAAAGCGCCTCGTTGATTTCGCGATCTGTGGCGTCGACACCGACTTTCAGTGTCTTGACCAAAACCCCTGTCCCATCGGGAACCTGGTCCAGCGTGGGCTCAGGAACTTCGGTGAGGTGAACGCTGTTGGGTGTACCCGGCGTGACCGCGACGGCTTTCATGGCAACTCCCACGATGAATTCGAGACTGATGGGCGGATGGTACCGCCGTACCGTCTCGTCGTAGAGGGGACACGTTCGTGAGGGCGATCACCCCCCGATGGGTCCGTAATGAGGCGACCATCGCCATCGGGCCTCCCGCTACCCCGTCGGTACGAGCCAAAAAAACGGCTTGCGAGGTGTTTGTCCCCATTTTCGGACGGTCCGAGAGCCGGTGTCTCGGGCTCACCACGGGGTGTGAGGACGCCGCAAAAGATGATTTCAGATTTCGGCGGCACTATTTTTCACAATGCCAGTTGTCAAAAAGAGGCCTGCTTGCAACAGTTGTAGCAAAGCCGTTCCAGTTCCAGCGTCGAGTTCACCGTTGTCGCAAGATTCCTCCTCCGCGAAAGAGCCTGTCCGATCGATCGATCGCGAGTTGCTCTCCGTGATG
>JBCBLJ010000595.1:0-5363 GCA_038520195.1 Planctomycetota bacterium | reverse complement strand
CAAATTGCTCGCGATTCGTTTCCGCTTGTGCCACGAAGAGCCCCTGCCCATTGTCGACAAACCGGATCATGAGATGACGGTTGCCGGTGAAGAACCAGTGCCTGGAGTCTTTTGCCGATAGCGTGCGATGCTCTGCTGCGAGTTCATCTTCGAGTAAACCGAGCGCATCGCCGCGTCCGCAACGACGCAAGATCCAGCATGAAAGCGAAACCTCCTGGCCACTGCGATGAGTCTTGAAGTCCGAGAGGAGCTGATCACAGAATTGACTGCGCTCGAATTCATTCATGGCATTATCTGGCAAATCGGCGATCCAAACGAGGATCCAGTGCCGCTGATGACTCGTGGCGTTCTCATAGAGGTAGGACAAGTCGGCCAGAGAGAGCCCGAAGTCGGAGAGCGTGGCGGCGATTTGCTTGTCGACCTTTCGCGTCATGAGTGAAAGGATCGGCCGATGGTCAGCCAAGCGAAAGAGCAGGACGGCGGCATTCCATTGGCAACGGTAGTCAGCGGCGTCTCCGATGCCGCGCAGGAGACTCTCCACGGGCTCGAGACCCTCCGGTTCCAATGGCCAGCTATTAATGGCGTTGGCGATCCCACGCACTTCCGTCGCCGAACAAACCTTTGTGAGGTCGCAAAGGAATTCCGCATCGGACAAGCCCATGAGTGCTTTGCCGGCCATGTCACACTCGGATTCCTCACGTCCCTCGTCGGCACAAATCGCTGCCAAAGGAGCAGCAACCAAGTCTCGAATTCTCCGGGCTTCGGGCAACCAGAGAGCGCCAGTTGCCTGACCATCGAGATTGAGCCTTACCAGTTCATTCGCGAGCGAACGGGAGTGTCGGCCGAAGACTTCCGCGGTCTTATCCGGAGCGACGCGCGCAGTGAGGCAGGCCGTCGCAAAGAGAGAACGATCGTCGGTCCCGTCGGAACGCATCAGTCCGGAAACCTGCGAGAGCAGGCGCTGGGGTGAGCGTTGCATCGCGTCGGCCAGAACCGCGTACGTGGGGAAATCGGCGTGCAGGGCCGCATGGAATACCACGCCAAAGGCCTGCGGTTCGGAGTCGAGGAGCACCAGTGCGGCGCGACTCGCGACCAACGGGTCCTGTGACTCCATCGCCCCTTTCAATCGAGGTTCGGCCCACCAACGATAAGCGTCGATTTGTTCAACGAGAATCGGTGCGGTGGCGATCTCGCTTTCGAGCAACCGTTCGACCAACTGATCACTGCGGCCTTGGCACCAGAAGTAAACGAGACCAACGAGGACGAGCACCGACATCAGCGATGTGACGATTGCGCGCTGCCTTGTCCAGAATCTTGGCCGAATCACTGTGCGAAGGTCGTCGGCCATCTCGGCAGCGCTCAGGTATCGATCGCGGGGTCGTTTGGCCAGAGCACGCAAACAGATCCGATTGAGTTCCGCCGAAAGTGGATGCGCTCGACTCGGCGGTTCCGGCTGATCGTGAAGAATCTGGCGGGCTAGTTCCTCGCGGTCCTTCGACTGAAATGGCGGTTCACCACAGAGCAACTCATAAAAGACACACCCCAAACTAAAGACGTCCGAGGCCGGACCGACGTCATGCCACTCGCCTCGAATCTGCTCCGGGCTCATGTACGCCGGCGTACCCCCGGTTCGCGTCTGAGTGGCTGGTTCGTTGATTTGAACCGCGAGTCCGAAGTCGCCGACGAACGCGTGCCCATCTTCGCCTAGAAAAACGTTCTCGGGTTTCACATCCCGGTGGATCACTCCATGTCGGTGAGCAAAGTCCAGTCCGTCCGCGATCGAAAGTAGGATTTCGATTGCCGAGTCCATCTCCTTGGAGTTTGAGCGATCCGACCGAAGGTAGTCGCGCAGGTCGCCTCCGGAGAAGTAACGCGAAACGACAAAACACAGACCATCAGCTTGTCCCACGTCGTACACCGGCACAATGGAGGCGTGGTTCAGCGCCGCGAGAACTCGTGCTTCGGACAAAAAGAACTCGTTCTGTTCGTGAGTTCGGACCAAATCAGGATGCGGGATCTTGATCGCGACCTCTCGAGCCAGTTGATCATCGTAGGCGAGTAGCACCACTCCAAATCCGCCCCTTCCGAGCACGGTTCGAACCTGATACCTACCAAGCCTCTCGGGGAGTAGCGCGGCAGAATTCGTCTCGCCGTGCTCTTGGTCACCAATGGAAAGTAGCCGGTCGAGTTCGGTTCGCCATCGATTCATGACGATTCCGAACGACTGTGTTCAAGTTGTTTCGAAATGTCGTCAAGCATTCGCTTGCAGTCGGCGGGCAACCAGGGCCTGGCCGCGACAACGGAAAACCCTTGAAGGAGTGTCGCGTCGTCGGATTCGGAGATACGGGTGCATGTGCTCGCCAAGGCTTTCGCGATCGCAAGGAAGTAGACGACCGAGCCGAGCTCCGATGGGATGGCGAAACTGGGGGACCGACCCCGTACCGAAGCCGACGCGGCCTCCTTCAGTAGGACCAAGTCTGCATGGTTGGGTGCCGTCGACCGCAGCAAGTCACCGAGAGTCCCAGTGGTCACGCTACCAATCAATTCCGCAATCGGTGATGACAACAGCGATTCAAAGATTTCGCCGCACTCCGCTTCGGTCCACAGATTCGCTTTCTGATCAGCGAGCGCGGCGACATGGCTCTCGCGGTCGTCTCGTTTCGATCGCGCGCGTTCAAGAGTGTTGTCGGTCGACGCGATGTTGCCCGGTGACACGATGGGGCCCGCTGACGCAACCCGCCAGAGTTCATTCATCTCCGATTCGAGATCATGGTCGTTGTCGGCATAGTCGGTGACCGCGCGATGGAGCAGCCTTTGAAAACGACGCTTTGCGGTCATCAGCAAATTGCTCGCTTGCGCCGCAGAACTCAGCTCGTGTTGTCGGACCAAGTCACCGTAGTCGACCGGTTCGGCCGCCGACAATGCGGGCTCCAGAAGCCGTTTGCGGAAGATGGCCCATTCGTGCGCACGCCCCTCCGTCTCACACTCATCACGCATCCAAGCGATCGCGACGTCAAACGTCTGCGCGGCCCACTGGCGGTCAAACGCGTCGAGTTGACTAACGTTGGCTTCGTCAATTGGTTCGCTCGAGGTCGTCGAGATCTTGTCTCGTTTTCGGAGTCGATCGATCGCGTAGTTGTCGAGAGTGCGAATCAACAATGATCGGAATCGTCCCTTTGATCGATCGACGGATGCAAGCAGCCGCTTCTCCAAAATCTTGTCGGCAACATAGCCTTGTACGATATCCTCCGCCGCGTCCTCTGAGAATCGCCGACGGACGACCAGGTAGGCCACCATCGCGGGTAGATAGCGAACCAGGAGCTGATTCAGCGCATCGATCGCCGATGCGTCGGTCGCCGCCGCACGCCCGACCAACGACCAGTGTGTCGTCTGAAAGTGATCGTGGACCACCGCTCCTCCCACAAAACACGCCAAATGCACGATTGTAATAGCCTAGTGGATCGCCGGAATCAGCAGAACCTTTCTGTAACCGGTGAGCCATTCGCGGGTTGATTTGAGATTCAAGCGCCCCCGCGTGTCGCGAAATCCGCCTGGAAACGAGCGGTTCGCTTGTTGCAACGGTTGAAACTCTACAGAATTTCCGCGAGTCCTTGACCGATTCTCGAACCGGGTTGTTGATTTTGGCCACACCGGAAAACACTCTCGCTCACGAACTCTCTTTCCTCTTTCGTGAGGATGTTGATGTGGAGAGTGTTGAGCAGCGTGAGTTCGGCGGCGCTACCCTCTCGGTCGCGGTGATGTCTTTCGCTGACCTGAGCTCGCAGTCCAACGACCGCAGTCGCTATCGCCAAACCGTGATCTTACTTGAGGACGGCGAATTCGACCTGCCAGAATTCTCACTGGCGCCCAAACCAAAAGGGATTCTATCGGTCGCGCTTAAGCTTCTTGGCGACTTCGGAACGATCGAGTTTGATGACCCGCCAGGGTTCGCAGAGCAATATTTGCTTCAAGCGCTTGCCGTCGACGCGACCCGCGTGTTCTTTAACCGATCCATTCGAGAGCACTTTGCGGAACGACCCGGGTGGAGCGTCCGTGGCAAACGGCACGCTCTGGTGGTTTTTCGGAAGAACCACGTTTGTGACGAGAGCGAAGTGCAGGCGTTCGCGACCGAAGCACTCGAGATGATGACGCTGTTCCAAGTTGGCGAAGAAGAGTTGGATGAGCATCCAGAACTCGCGCGCGATGTCGGGCCAAAGCAATTGATGGAAGCGTCGCAATCGATGGGAGGGCTGGCTGGGACCATCCTCGCAAATCGACTGAACAAGGAACTCGCTCGGATCAAGTTGACTTCAAACGAAGTCGACGAATTCATTCGTTCGCCGATCCCCCGAACCATTCCGGTGGGGATGAGCCGCCAAGTGCTCGGTCCGAATTTCCCCTTGGTTATCGTCGGACTGGTTTTCATCGTCGCCGGTTTGATCGCCGGCACGACGTGGCTCTTGGCGGCAACGCCGTTACTGAAGCCTCTCGCGCTCGGCTTCTATCTGATGCTGCCGGGCATCGGAAGCTTGATGACATTCGGAACGCTAAGCAGTCGACGGAAGAAGAATCGCACGATGCGACAAGGCGAGGTCCTTTCGGGGCGAATCACCAAGGTCAAGAAGACAGGTCTCGAAGTCAATCACCAAAGGGAGTACCGCGTCGACGTCGCTTTCGAATTGGAGGGTGAATCCCGAGTCTCGCACGTGACGGTCAACGATGCCGACAGGGCGCGTGAATTGCAGCGATCCAAGTCCCCGATCCGTCTCCTCGTCGATCCCCAAGACGCCGACAACATCGTGGTGATCGATCTGCTGATCTTGTTCGACTGACGAGCGACTCAACGCTTGGCCCGCGTGGTGCCTGGAATCAAGAGGAGCGGTCGATCAGTTCCAGCAACCTTGGATCGCCGAGTGAATCGGCGATGAAGAGGGCTCCAGTAAAGTCCTGCTTCACGGTGTGGACATTCGGAACGGCGACGACGACCGCGCCCGCCGCGACTCCGGCGGCACAGCCGTTTCCACTGTCTTCCAAAACGAGCATTTGCGATGGCTCGACGGCGAACTTAGTTGCGGCGGAGAGATACATCTCGGGATCGGGCTTTCCCTCGGAAACATCGTCGCCCGTCAAAATGAACTCAAAGGAGGCATCCCAGTCGACTTCCGCAAAAATGATCTCCACCCATTTGCGACGGCTGCTGGTGGTCAGCGCGAATGGGTGTCCCGATGCTTTCAACGCCGACAGCCAATCGACGACTCGCGGCATCGGTCGGACTAGTTTTGGCAACAAGTCGCTGTAAAGCTCATCGCATTCCCGCATCAGCGACTCAGGATCGTCTTCAAGTTTGTGAAAGTCGATCATTT
>JBCBLJ010001015.1:0-2550 GCA_038520195.1 Planctomycetota bacterium | reverse complement strand
GGCAGCAAGAGCGAAGGAAAAGTACTGCCTCGTCCTCGTTTAAATCCATAAGGAAGTCCCTCTGGGAGTTGATTGCACGAGTGATCGCGTCCCATTCATCACCGCTGCGCTAGGCTGAAGTCTTCGGACTCTTCCGTAGAACTCAAACAACCACGGCGCGCCGTAAACTCCTTCTTCGGTCAGCCCATCATCAATGCACTCTTTGAGAAGTTTGCATGTGACGTGTTTCGAAAGCGCCGCCTCAATCTCTTGCCGAATATCACTTCGGCTGAGTCGCTTTGACCACATCCGAAAGTCATTCTCAATGAGCCACTCGCACACCTCCGCGTGAGTAGCTTTTGGCAAACTGTCTTTTCCCATCGCTTCTTTCCTCCCTAAACAGCGGCCCGCGCCGCGCTAAAACGGTTTCGCGGCAAGCAGCACATACAGGGTGAGAACACGGAGCCGATTCGGTTCCTGCGCCACTTGCACTACCTACTTGGGAAGCAGCAAGAGGCACCACTCGGCCTGTGGATGCAGGTCGACTTCGTGGGTAACTCGCAAGCACGTCTCGCTGGCCGGTCGAAACGGCGGCGGCAAGGCTCTTCTCGCTCTGCCTCCCGCTTCTTTTGCTTCAGTTCAGCAATCGCTGCGTTTAGCTCCGCGACTTCCTTTTCCAGTTCAGCTTTAGTTGGCACCCTGAATCTCCTTCAGTCGTTCGTTCATCACTTGCCCCGCACGCTTCACCGTTGGAACATCCGAACAAGCCGTCTCGAATTCACCCCAAGCTTCCGAAATGGCTTGCTGGTCTTCGCCATCGAGCGCGGCCATCAATCGAGCCTCTTGCTCTGCCCAGGGCGTTGTCGCGTCGGGAGCAGGCTCGGTCTTCGCCTCCTCCTTGCTGGCCTTCCTTGGCTTCGCAGCGCCACGCTTCTTGGTCTTGAGGCTCGCCGTCATCTCTTCGGCGCTTGGTTCAGTCACGCCTACTTCGCTGGGCTCATCTTCGAATTCGAACCAGTCGGTCGGCTCACTCATTGCTTGCTTGAGCGAGTTGTAGATGCCGCGCATCCGAAGGAACTGGGCGGGTGTAATTGACTCCAGATTCCGCTGAATGCGTTTGACGATTTGCTCGCGAGTGACGTCGAAGTCATCCTCGAATGCCTTGACCATCTTCGGAACTGCGTCACCCGATAGGTCCACCTTTGAAACGAGAGTGTTTCGGCACTCGTCAACGGCTTCTTCCCAGACATCGCGGGGAATGACGTTCTCCAGGCACGCGCGGACGCGACGCTGAGCCATGTTCGCAACGTGCTCGTAGACGTCGCGGGGATCGGTGAGTTTCTTGACTCGGCCCCTGGCCATCATGCTGTGCGGCACGGTGATTTGACGGACGCAGCGAGTATTGGTCTGCAAGTCCCAAGCGAAAGCCATGACCGTTGACTCGCCGTCCCCCTGCGACAGCTCGCGAAAGCCAAAGTCCAGGTTCCCCCAGTGCCGGGCGCACGTCTCCAGCAACCGAATCGAAGGGCCTTTGATGTCACTCCCGCCCTTGGCATAGGAATACTCGGCTTGTTCGGCGAGCCTTTGACGCTGGCAAGAAGTCTTGATTGCGTCCAACGCGCGAACTTCATCACGCGGGCTCGCCTTGGCGACCGTGAGCGCCGCCTGAATCTCCGCGACAACGCGAGAGGACTCGACGACGGACAGTGCCTGACTCAAGTTGGCTTCCTGTGGCGGGCGAATAAGGCCCGCATCGTTGTTCGGTGCCGGATCACTCATAGTGGCTTCCACCCTCTCTTGGTCTTTGCAACGCTCGGTAGCGTTAGTGTTGAAATCTGGTCCTTCCATTCCGACCAATCGCCAGAGCGGCGACGGTCCTCAAACTGCCTAAGCAGCTCCGTTCTCTTCTCTTGCGAATCCATCCGAGACCTACTGTCCAGCTCGACGGCACAGGCTCGGTGCGGCCAATTGGTCTCAACGAAGCCGAAGATGACTCGCCACTTTCCGCCGTACTCAACGCGGGCGCCGGTCTGGTAGTGCTCGCTCTGAATCCCATAGCCGCGACCCCATTCGCTTGGATGGTCCAACGCCTTGCGGATGGCTTGCTTCGTGAGCGATGCGATAGTCTTCGCGTCGAAGATGACGTTGCACCCCATCACATCGAACACAAGCTTGTCCGGACGGATGCGAATCGGGATGCCGGTTTCGGGGTCACTTACCCGAATCGATTCTTCACACACGCCTTCGGATTCAAGCAACGCCTCGATGAACGGGATGGACCGAAGCCGGTCGCGGCAAAGCGTTGCGGTGTCGTGCTCGTTCTTCGTCAGAATCGTGCGCCCGGCCTCCAGCTGCTCTTTCTCCCAGGCAACAAAAGCTTTCGACCGGTGCTTGGTGTCAAACTTGTTTCGCACGTACCTCTTCGCGAACTCATCTGGTTCGAACGTCAGGCAGTGGGTCGCGCTACCAAGTCGCCAGCAATCCTTTTCCTCGGGATGGTTGCCGCTTAGAATCTCCCCGACCTTGAACGGTGATTCATCCAGCGTCTTAAGCATCGAAGCCGAAACGTGG
>JBCBLJ010000704.1:0-4412 GCA_038520195.1 Planctomycetota bacterium | reverse complement strand
TATTTCGCTTGGAAGCGACGAAAGCCAACGGATCATCTCGCAACACCGAATTAATGCGCGTGAGCGGTTAAAAATACAGGTTCGGATGAATCAGTTGAAAGGCAGCTCACCCAGGAAATTCAACGAGAACTGACCGTAGTCTTGACCATCGATATCGCCATCGAAGTCGAAATCAAGTTGGCGATCGTAGTTCGGGTCGCCGAGGACCTGACCGAAACCGAGAGCAAAACGACCGTAGTCTTGGCCGTCGACATCGCGGTCACCATCGGAATCGCCGAAGTACCGGAAGAAGGAGTCCGTGGCGGATTCACCGAATCGAAAATCCTCACGCATTGCCGTCCCACGGTCCGAGAACACGAGCGAACTGTCGACGGTGAGCTGGTAGTTCCCGTCCGCGACGGTGCCGACGAATCCGATTGTCACCACGCTTTGTCCAGCACTGTGATCCACGGAAAAACTGGTCGTCGGGTCCGTCCCCGTTTGACTCCGATTGGTGACCGCGAATGCCGCCGCAAGATTCTCATCGGCGACAGGCCCGTCGAAGCGGACTTCGATCGAAGTCAGTTGTGAACGTCCGGGCTGACCTTCGTTGACTTCGACGCCAAGCACCTCCGGAATGTTGAGCACTTCGATGACAAAAGACTCTTCGTAACTCTGGTTGGTCGAGTCAGTCACTCGTAGTCGTATCTGCAGCGTCGAAGATTGCTGGAAATCAATGACGCTACCCTGGCGTAGGAACAGCTCTGGCCCGGCGACGGCAAATTGGTCGTTGTTATCGTCTCCTTCGCCCGCGACCAATTCATAGGTGTGCGAGTCTGCCGTCGACGCGTCGGTGACACTCAACGTGCTGATCAGGATATCGCCCGCCCCAGTGTCAACCGCTTCCTCGATCATTGGGTTCGTCAGTTCTATGTCGGTCGGCGGCTGAACAGGATCCAGGAACATGATTTGAACACTCCCCTTGTCACCCGGTCCGCCGCGTTCATTTCCAAACGCGACATCCATTTGACCATCCCCGTTGATGTCACCGAGCGCTGTTGCGGAGATCAGGAAATCGAATTCGGGGCCCGATTGAAGGCCGATTGGCGTGTAGTCTCGGAGTGTACCGTCGGCGTTGAGGAAGAGCGTGAATGCGGCGCCAACATTGGATGTCTCTGGAATCTGGTGAAAGCCAGCCGCGACGATCAAATCGGGGTTTCCATCGCCATCACGGTCTCCGATCGCGTCCACGGAACGTCCGAACGAACTGGTCGTGTTGAGCACGGGAGTCGCCGAGTCCAATTGACTGATCTTGTGGTGTGACTTGACCGTGCCGTCAGGATTCATCATCAGGATGAAGAGAGCGCCGCGTACACCGGATGTCGCATCGTCCGACGGCGCTCCGACGGCTAGTTCCGTGACGCCGTCCCCGTCGAGATCTCCGATCGCGGTGATCGATTCACCGAATCCACCGAAGGAATCGAGCATGGGCCCACCGCCGATTCCGTTGGTGATCAATTGGAATTGATCTCCATACCCGTCGACACCGCCGAACATGATGTAAACGCCGCCAAACCAATCTCCATCCACGCGAATATTCGCATCGCCGAGGGCGTAATCACTCAAACCGTCCCCGTTGAGGTCTCCGATGGACGCGAGGGAGTCAAAGGAATGCCGTGTGCCGTCAATAAACACTTTCTCATTGACATGTTCCCGGACCGTTCCGTCGCTGTTCATGTACAAGAAGCTCAGTCCGCTGACGGGGTCTCCACCGACGGAAAGTGAGAGTACCGCGACATCGGGCACGCCATCGCCGTCTAAGTCTCCGGCTGGCGCGACGTCTTGGCCAAACCAGTTGTTCGAACTGAAACGCAAGTCGGGGTCGTCAGGCAGATGTTTTTCCACACTCTTGAGCGTTCCGTCCGCGTTGAGCAAGCCGATGTAGACTGCGCCCGCGTTGCTCCGGAATTCGTCATCGTTCCTCACGCCAAACGCCACGTCGACGATTCCATCTCCGTCGATGTCGCCGATCGGGGCGGTGGCATGACCGAAACTGTCGCCGGTGTTCAGGTCCGGTCCACCATTGACGCCGTCGGCAATTTCCACCACGGACCCGCCGACACCGAGGCCGGGTTGAAGAAAGGTCACCAGATGGTCTTCGACTTCGCCCGCGATCGATGCCCCGGTTGATCCCAGTGAGGTGACATCGGGACCGATTCGAAGCCGCAAATAGGTTGCCCCTTGCAAATCAGCCGGTGCGGTCGGGAAGACCAGCGTCGTCGGGACACGGAATTGACCATCCGCGACCGACGCGACCGCCGACTCTCCGGCGCCGAAGACGCCGTCGCGGTTGAAATCGATCCACCCCATCAAGTCCACGGGCGCGCCAGTAAAGTTCGTCGCGGTCACACTGATTGTTGGCGTGGTACCCGCTGTGATCAGAAGATCGGTCGGGCTGCGCACGCCATCTTCGTCCGATCGCAACAGGCTACGGTCGTCCGACTTCGCGTCGGGACTCTGAAGCGACCCGTCGTCGGGATCGGCACCGTAGCCAAGATAGACCTCGGCACTCAGCACATGCGAGGGACCGCCGTCAGCGATCGTGGTCTGGTAGTTGCCGGTCGAATTACCGATCGATGCATCAGGCGCGTCGCCGTAGTCGGTCCCCGGGTTGATCGTTTGGAACCCCCACCGCGGGATCACCATTCCCTGGAACGCATCGCCAACTGAGTTGACGAACGATTTTGGTGGCAGCAACACGTAGATCTCCGCATCGATCGGAAGATCGGTTGGCGGGTCAATCGTCACACGATCCCCGTCCACCGTGACCGCGTCCGACGCGACATCAAGCTGCGCGAGAACGCTGTCGTCGCTCGCGAGGTGAATCGTGATTTCACCCTCACCGATCTCGATCGTTTGGTCAAACGTGACGGACAGGTCGGCCTCCGGGGCGACCATGCCCGCCCCGATCCTGGGCGTAAAGGAATCCGGTCGTGGCGCTATCCCGTTGATGTTCTCCAGTACGTACACACCGTTGGGGAACCGATTGTGGACCAGATCCAGATCCGCGTCACCGTCGATGTCGGCTACGACAAGCGTGTTGGCGGACAGAGTCTGTTGCGTCAGAAGATGTTCGATGAACTGATTGTTCGGTGTATTCTCGAGAAGAAAATGAGTAAAGGGCTCGTCGGTTGCACTCGATCCCTGAGCGATGATCGCCAAGTCGACATCGCCGTCGCCATCAAAGTCACCGCCTTTGAGATCACGCGGTGCGAAGATATCCCCGATGATGACCGACGTGAAACTCTCATCACCATCATTGACGAAGAGCTTTAGAGCCGCGCCCTCATTGCCCAGGATGTCGATGTCGCCATCGCCGTCGATGTCAGTGGCGAGTACTTCCGAGTACGAGCCGACGTCGAGCACAAACGGGTTGTAACCACTGCCAGTGTTTTCGTACCAGCTGATTCCGTCATCGGGGACGGCAAAATCGTTGACGGAGGCGACGAAGTCGTAGTCACCGTCTCGGTCGACATCAATGACTTCAAAGTCCCTTGCTTTGACATTGGACAAAACGAGCGATTCCACGAACGTGCCGTTTTGGTTCTCGTAATGAAGCACCCTGGCATCGTTAAAGCCGGTCATCACGAATCCGTCCAAATCGCCGTCGCCATCGGAATCGGCGAGCTGAATAGATGCGATCTCGGGAACGGTATCCGAGATTTCGATCTCCGAAAAATTCTGCATTCCATCATTCTGCAGCCATGCGACTTTATCGCGTGAGCCGGATCCCACGAACAAATCCATGTCGCCGTCACCGTCCATGTCACCGACCGTGAAAACGGGCGACAAGAGACTGGTCTGGATCTGATGGGTCGCGAACCCACCACTACCATCGTTCTCGAGCCACGCCATCCAGCCAAACTGTCCCCGACCGAGGACGATGTCGGTATCACCGTCTTGGTCGAGATCGGCTGGCGCGAGGAATGAGTTCCCGGTGGTGTTGTCTTCAAATGCGATCGGGCTAGTAAAGTCCAACGACGCACTCGCCGGTGCGCCAATCTGCACAAAATAGTCTTCGACTTCGCCATCAGAAGCCTCACCGCCATGACCGAGCTGGCCGCTGGAGCTAATCCTCACACGAGCGACGGCTTCCCCCGCTAAAGCCTCCGCGGGGATCGCGAACTCAATCGTGTTTGAGCCTTCCGTCGCCGGTACCGAAGCCGCGATCTGTTCGAGCGCACCGCCCCAATTTCCGTCACCATCGAAGTCGACCCAGGCATCGATGTAAGCTTCGGTACTGATGTTCTGGGCATCGACAATAACCTCGGCGCGGTTGGAACCGACTTGCAAACCTTGAAAAGTCACACCGTCTTCATCGTCGTCGCCGTTGGTGTCGTCTCCATCGGCGGCCGGAGACGGAACGCCATCGG
>JBCBLJ010000030.1:0-22750 GCA_038520195.1 Planctomycetota bacterium | reverse complement strand
TCAAACACGATTCGAAACGACCCAGCAGACGTTGAATGACATCGAGGTGGCGATTGTCGGCTCGGCCAACGCGAGGGCGGCGGATGGAACACGGATTGTCTCCGGGTTTGTAGCGGATGTGGGTCGGCTGCCGCTATCGATCGAGGAGCTGCTTGCACAGCCAAACAAAGTTCCGGTATTCCAGGTTTTTCGCTCCGATGGAAACGCGGCCGTCGTGGCATCGGAGGTTCCCAGTGACCAAGACGTCACCGCTGTCGGCGGGTGGAACGGACCGTACCTTCAACTGCCGGTCGCGGCTGGCTCCTTGACCGACAGCTGGAACAACAAATTCGACACTCTGACCGAAGACGGCAACCTCACCACCGGCAATGAGCTGATCGGAATCATTCGCAGCAACGGTCGCGACGGCTTGATCGGCGGAGCGACGACCTACGATTCGGATTTAGTGCTATCAGTCTCCGCGAACGTCGCAGTTCCCGGCGTCGTAACATCGCCGAACGATCTGGCACGCGGCGTATTCGTCGCGAATGTTTTTGAAGGAAACGTCGGCGTGATTCCGAGCGATCCCAACAACGACATCGTGATACGCATCTACGGACCTGTGCAAACGGACCCGATCAATAATCCGAGCGTGGTTGCGATACAGACTGTGTATCACGAGATTTTTGGTGATGACCCGTCGGAGACAATCGACGGAGTGACCGCTGTAAGTTTTACTTCCGAGGTATTCGTCGGTCCGCGGATCATCAGGGCGTACGAAATCGACGGTATGTTTGCACCCGCTGCCGACGATGATTTGTCGGCCAACGGCGTCAACGCGGCAAACATCTCGGCTCGATCGTCAGCGGTTCCAATTACAATCAGTAACGAAGTGGTTCCCATCAGTCTGATCTTGAACTGACCAGCCTCTGCGTCAAAACACTGGCGACTTCTTCTAGCAACAATCAGTTCATCGAACTGAGACTTCAACGAGAGCGACTCTTGTTTTCATTCGGCGGATCGAATTCGACGTTTCTGATCATCACGGATCGTGAGGTGATGCGTGCCGACGTACGCGGTGGGCAAGTCACCGCGCTGACAAGGGAACCGCGCCCCGTTGGAACGACACTGCCCATCGCCGTCGAATTGGCCTGCGGCCTGACTGGCAAAAAACCCGCACAGAAGACCTACGTCATCGCCGACGACTTTTGGACGGGTGTCATCGATCTCGATGAACGCTCGATCTACGGCCTAGAAGGCGATGAACTCGAACAGATGCTACGGTTCGAAACCGAATCGCTATCCGATCTCGATCCGGTCAATAGTCGACTGGGATTCGTTGAGTTGGCAACAGTTCCGCCGGACACTCGTCGGTTTTGGGGCGCCGCCGTTCCGAGCGAGATCCTCTCGGGCGTTGCGCAGGCGGTTCGCGTGCGAGGCGGAAAGCTGGAGTTGCTCGCCAATCCGATCGGGATGAGTTCACCGGACCGTTCGGGTGTTCCCTGGGTCGAATTCACGCCCGAGTTGGCGGGAGCGTTTGCGGCCCCGGCCGATTCGGGAGGGTTGCCGAGAGCGTATGTGACGCAGCGCTCCGCCACCAGCGATCGCTGGTACGACGCACTCGGTACACTCTTCGGAGGTGAATTGCCTCCCGTCGGTTGGCAATCATCGCCGGAAGACAGGCCGCCCCAATACACCGGCTCGCTCGAATCGCTGAGCGATGAGCCGGTCCTCGAACGGTGGCTCCAGGGGATTGTGACCCGGGTCTCCAACCCGGCCGGATTTCCGCACATCGCGGCCCCACAACCCCCGACCTCCGACAGAACATTCGTCGCGGTCGGGGCCACCGCCGCGTTGCTGGTGGCACTTGTCTGTGGGGCGATCGCTTGGACAATGAAATCCCGTGTTGCCGAAATGAATGCGGAGATCGAACGCCTTGAGGAACCTGCGGCAGAGAAAAAACGCTTGAGCAAGATCGTCGAAGATCTCACCAAGGAGCTTGACGAACTCCGCGGTCGGGCAGAAGAAGCCGAGGCGAAAAGAGGCAACCTTCGTGTTCTGGTGGATCAAGGTGATCGGTTCGCCGTGCTTTTACGTTCATTGGCGGAACAATCTGGAGATAACTTGGTCGTCGACGCGGTAACACCCGAGGCCACCGGCTTGACGGTATCGGGTCGAGCTATTCGTAGCGATGCGGTCACTCAAATGGTCCAGCGACTGGAGATGGATGTGGCTCCGGTCGGATGGGTTGTGCGTCCGCCTTCGGTCTCGGGTTCCAATCAAACCACCGCTGGCGGGCCATGGACGTTTGAGATTGAGTTGGTCGATCGCCTGCCGGCAGTGGATTCCGGGCAAGAGACATCGTCATCTCTCGCCTCTTTGCAGACTGCCCCATCGGCGACAGATGATCGACGAGGTGATAACTGATGGCGTTTCAAGCAACATCGGGCAGCAAGCGTGAAAAATGGGTAGCGACTTTCATTCCTGCCGTCGCAATTTTTATGGGCGCGTTTTTCTACTTCTCTTTCTATGCCAGCCCGGAGCTGCAAAAGGTGGAAGGCAAGTACAATTCTGCCGTCCGTGGGACTGTCACGCCCGACGTGATCGCGCAGCTCGAGTGGAGCGCGAACAAATTGCGTGACGAGCGGGACCAGCTGAATACGAGCATCCGTTCCGGAAACGAGGAACTTCAGGCCAAGTCTCAAGCGTTTCGGGAACTCAGCCCGACAGCGAAACACAGCGCCGTGATCGCGCTCTGTCGTGAGCAAGGCGTCGCCATCTTGAAAGATGATGCTATTAAAGACGTTCGTCTACCGCATCTACGTCAAACATCGGTGGAAACTCTTGCTTCGCTCGTGCCACCGGATTCGATCGGCTTCCGTGAGCTGACTGTGTCCGCGAACTACACTCGGATCGTGGCCTTGCTAATCAAGTTACCCGAGATCCCAGGTGTCGTGCCGGTCAGTGTCAAACTGGAAAAAGGAAAAGCGGCACCGAATGCGAGCCCCGAGATTTCATGGACATTCGGATTACTTATGTAGTCTTGACAATCGGCGAGTGCCGTCGTCGTGCGTTGGCGGACAACTACCGTGATCGGGGCGACTGTGTCCTTCACCAGAATGGCTAGCTCGAGTGATTGCTGAAAACGACTCTTCTGAAGACAAGCTCTTGCGGTTGCTGGAGGAGGCAATCGCACGCAAGGCTTCCGATTTGCACTTGTCAGCGGGACACGCGCCCTACTTCCGTCAACAGGGAAATCTGGCCCCCGCGCAGGACTGGCCGGTACAGGATGCCGAGACCCTTGCAGGAATCGCACAAGCGCTCGCGTCTCGCACCCACGCGAAAGTGTCTCCCGACATCGGTTCGCTTGACGGGGCTCTCTCGGCCGAGGATGGCACTCGATTTCGATTCAACATTTTTCGCCGATCGGGAGCCTACAGCATCGCTCTTCGGCGGCTCGAAGAACGCATTCGGTCGTTGCCCGAATTAGGATTGCCTTCGGACCTCTATCAACTTGCAAACTATAGCCATGGACTGGTGTTAATCGCCGGTCCGACCGGGAGCGGTAAAAGCACAACGCTCGCCACAATAATCGACCGGATCAATCAGACAAGAACCGGCCATATCATCACGATCGAAGACCCCATTGAGTACCTCCACCAAAGCAACAGGTCTCTCGTGGACCAACGTGAGGTTGGCCAAGACACCCTAAGCTTTAATGAGGCGCTGGTCGCCGCTATGCGACAGGATCCAGATGTCATTCTGGTTGGCGAAATTCGAGATCTCAACACAATCCGTACTGCGATTACCGCTGCGGAAACGGGGCACCTCGTTTTTGCAACCGTGCATGCCGGTGACTGCGTCGGCTCAATTGACCGAGTGGTTTCAGTGTTTCAACCCGAGGAGCAGACCGCGATCCGAAGACAATTGGCGATGGTGCTTCGCGCAGTCGTGGCCCAAAAGTTAATCATGGGTGACGGGCCCCAGATCAAAAGAGCACTCGAAGCATCGAGCGACGATCCGCTCGCTGCCAAATCCAAATACGTTCTTGTCAGCGAAGTGATGAAAATCACGAACCCCGTGGCGAACCTAATCGCGCAGAGTAAAGACTCACATATCTACTCGATGATCGAGACCGGTCGCACCGATGGGATGTACACGGCCGATGAGTGTCTCGCACAACTCCTTCGCACTGGGCAAATCAGTGAACGCACGGCGAAAGGGCTCGCCAGGAACCCGCAATTGGTTGTTAGTCGCGCGAGCAAGCTGAGACCCGCCCGCATGAGAATTGATGACCTATCGGAGACTTCGCGATGAGCACCGCGTCTAAAGAAGTTTCCGAGTCGGTACCGCTGGACATGTCTGCCGTGCGGATCGACCCCAACTGGGCACTCAGGATTCCTGTGTCTCTGGCGAGACGCAAAAAGGTGCTTCCGTGTTGCCGCCTTGGTGATCATGTTCTCGTCGCCTGCGTGGACACAAATGATGTTGCCACGCTTGATACGGTTGAAAGACATCTCGAGCATCCGATCGAGCCCGTATTGGCCGATGAACGCTCGCTAGAAGCGGTCATTCGCGACACCTTCGGCGGTCAAGCGGCGCGAACGGGGACCGTCCGTGTCGCGGCCGGACGCGTTGACGGGGACGAGGATGCCGTCCAAGTGATCGAAGAAATCTTGCAGGCATCGGCACTACGCGAGGCTTCCGACATTCATATCGATCCATTGTCGCAAGAGGTAAGAGTGCGACTGCGTGTCGACGGCCAGTTGGAATACTATCGCCACTTCTCGAGTGAACTGCACCCATTGATCAGCTCTCGCGTCAAGGTTCTGGCGGATATGGACATCTCCGAGAGACGCTCACCGCAAGACGGCCGCTTCTCATGGACATCGTCGCGGGGAGAATCGATTGACGTCCGCGTCGCCACCTTGCCGACGCGTTTCGGTGAGTCACTGACCATGAGATTGCTCGCCAGCAACATGGACAATCTCACCCTCTCGAGGCTGGGGATGGATGCCGACGACCTGAGTCGATTCTCCGATGCGATCGGTCGGGCTCACGGTCTGATCTTGATGACCGGTCCGACCGGTAGTGGAAAAAGCACCACACTCTACGCCGCAATCAAAGAACTCATTTCGACTCGGGCACTTCATGTCGTGACGGTGGAAGACCCCGTCGAATATGAAATGGACGGTATCACGCAAGTGGCCGTCGATTCGGCCGACAAGGTCAGCTTTCGTAAAGCGTTGCGATCCATCCTGCGCAATGATCCGGACGTGATCATGATCGGGGAAATCCGTGATGCCGAAACGGCGGACATCGCGATCAAGGCTGCGTTGACGGGGCACCTCGTTTTCAGCACGCTCCACACGAACACCGCCGCCGGCGCAGTCACTCGGCTGATCGACATGGGCGTTCAACCATTCCTTGTCGCGGCGACGCTGCGACTCGCGGTAGCACAGAGACTGGTGCGCCGACTGTGCCAACACTGCCGCGAAAAAACAGTACTGTCTGTTGCCGATGCCGCGGCGTTGGGACGGCCCGAAGCAAGCGAAACGACCGCTTGGCTCTCCGAGGGATGCATTTACTGCGCCGGACGCGGCAAGGCGGGGCGTACAGGGTTGTTTGAGATGCTCCCGGTCGGCGAAGCGATGGCGCAGTTAATCTCCGGTAGCGCAAACGAAGTGCCGTTAAGAGATCTGGCGCGACGCGAGGGCTGCCGCACACTCTCGGAAGATGCTCTTGCGAAGATCGAAGCGGGTGTCGTGATGGCTGATGATGCGAAGGCGGTGTGGTAATGTCGAACTTGCTGAATGAATCAACGCAACATGCCTAACTTTGCCTTCGTAGCGCGTGACGAAACCGGTCAGACGCGGACCGGTGCGATCGATGCCAGTACCGCCTCAATCGTCGCGTCACAACTCCGCACCCGCGGGTGGATTGTCGTCAAGCTCGAGGAGGAGTTTGCATCGGGTGCCGCCAGGGCAGGTCAGCCCGGCATGTTTCAAAGTCTTTTCGGTCCTCGAAACATCCAGGTGGAACTTTCGCTCCGCCAACTCTCCGTAATGCTTCGTGGGGGTATCAGCCTGCTATCGGCGATGGAGACGATTTCGACGGAGTCTGACAATCGAGCGATTCGCCGCGCGTACAGCTCGTTGATTGACACGGTACAGTCTGGCCGACCTTTCTCCGATGCGATCGAATCGCAGCCGGGATTCCCAGCGTTTCTCGCACAACTCGTTCGGGTCGGGGAACAGACCGGTATCCAAGAAACCGTACTGGTTCGCGCCGCGGACATGATGCGAACGCGTCGTGAAACCGTCCGGGACATTGCCACCGCGTTGTTGTACCCTGCGCTCGTCTTTTTCGCTGCCGTCGCCGCAACAAGTTTCATTGTGACGAGTTTGTTGCCTAAGCTTACAGAATTGCTCGAGTCCCTCGGACGACCGTTGCCTCCGATTACACAGTCGCTCATCACCGCTTCTGATTTTGTGAATGCATGGGGGTGGCATTTGGCGATCGCGTTTACTGTTGTGATTGTCGCTCTTGTGCTGACCTGGCTCACCGCTTCCGGGCGAATGTGTATGGAGCGACTCCTCTTTCGAATCCCGGTCATCGGCAAGTTACTCCGGATCAGTGGCACGCTCACATTTTCGCAGACCCTCGGCGTTCTTATCGAAAGCGGAGTCTCTGTACTGGAGTCGCTGGTCACCGTGCAAGAAATGCACCGGAGCGTCTATCTTGCATCGATCGTTCAGCGATCTCGTGATTCCATTATTCGCGGGAACGCTCTCGCGGATACGTTAAGAGTCCGCGGAGCCTACATGCCGTTGCTTGGCACGATGACAGCTGTGGGGGAAGAGAGCGGGACGTTGGACGAAGTTCTCGCACAGGTTTCTGATTTTTATCGATCGCAGCTGAACGCGATGATCAAGACGCTCAGCGCCCTTGTGACGCCCGTGATCATTGCCATCGTTGGATCAATCGTCGGCTACGTGTACATCGCATTCTTTGTCGGTCTATTCTCCGTCGCGGGATGAGTTCGCGTCGTTGCGACGGTTCGGGTGCAACGCCAATCCTCGGCGTAGCCTTCCGTGGTTATTTAAACGCTTCTGGCGAAGAAACCACCGCGCGTGTCGGAAATGCCGCCGCCGCCGTCAAAGGGCTTGAGCAAGACAGCACGTTTTTCGGTACCTAAAAACTAGCCGAAAACGGCACGGGGGCTGCATTGGAGGATCGTTTCATTACCAGAAACTATCTTCGAATAGACCCTCGTCACATGAAATCGAAACGAGCCGCTTTCACCCTCGTTGAACTCCTGGTCGTCATCGCAATTATCGGAATCCTGGTCGGGTTGCTTTTGCCCGCGGTCCAGGCCGCACGCGAAGCCGCACGACGGATGCAGTGCAGCAACCACCTCAAGCAAATCGCGCTGGCCGTTCACAATTACCAGAGCACATTCAAGAAATTTCCACCCTCAGCGCTTGTTGATCTGGAGACGACCACGACCGGCAACAATGGCTCTTGGGGCGTGCACGGTCGTATCTTGCCCTACATCGAACAGGGGGCATTGTTCGAGGGCGTGGATCTCTCCATCGGATGGGACACCCAGCAAATTATCAGCGGCGTCAAAATCGAAGTCTTTGCGTGCCCCAGCGATCCGGGCAGCGACCAGGTTCGGGTGTTCGATGACAACCGACCGGCGCTGTATCCGACCAACTACGGCTTCAACTTCGGACGCTGGTTTGTTTTCGATCCGACAACCGAACGGGGCGGCGATGGAATGTTCTACCCCAACCGCTTCCATGATTTTCGGACGTGCCTCGACGGTGCAAGCAACACGCTGCTGACGTCGGAAGTCAAGGCTTGGACGCCGTATCGTCGCAACGGAGGACCGTCCTTAACGGATCTTCCCGCCAACCAAGTCGAGGCCGAAGCCGTCGTCGCATCAGGCGTCCAATTCAAGAACACCGGGCACACCGAGTGGCCCGATGGACGCGTGCACCACACCGGATTCACCGTCACATTGTCTCCGAACTCCGAAGTGCATCACACCAATGCAGGTGTCGAGTACGAAGAAATGGACTTCAACTCCTGGCAGGAAGGTCGAAACGGAAGTGCGGGCAACCCGACGTACGCGATGATCACCTCACGCAGTCAACACGTCGGACTTGTGCAAACTGCCCGCGTGGATGGCTCCGTTTCTGCCGTGACCGATTCGATCGACCTCGAGGTCTGGCACGCTCTGGGAACCCGCAACGGCAAAGAAGTCGTTCAGATGCCGTAGGCGGTTCGACCACGCGAGCACCCGTTCGATCTCTTGACGCACATGATCTTCAACATGAAACGATCGCTCTTGGCAAATCTCGCCTGCGAGCGTTACGGGAGTCGCTCCAGTCGCTCGAGCGGAACATAAAAGCGCGAGTATCGGTTGCCGTCGTTGAATCGTTCGCCCTTTTCATTGGGCACCAGGACCGTCGCGCGGCGCGTGATGCGATTAACCCTGCCCCGCATCGGTTGTCCATCGTGCACAAAGGCGACTCGATCACCGACCCGAATGTTGAATTTGACCGCCGCACGCTCCCGTTGCGTGATCAAGTTGTGTTGGTAGTCACGGTGGCCGAAGTACCGAGTCGCAATTGACTGGAACCTCGCTTCGCTACAGTTACCATCGTTCCAGATCAACATTTCAACGAGGTGCACGAACTCGTGTTCCGCGATACGCTGCATCGCTTCAAGTCGATCATGGCAAATGCATCCGGCGACTTCGATGGGACGAGAGGCCTCTTCGAACGTTTGAAAAAGAAGCGTGCTGGAGAGCACCAACGAGAAACTCCGCACGCCGTCGTAGCTATGATCGGGGTATTGCGTCACCAGCTTTCCGGCGATGCTCGTCATCCGCGACGACACATCAAACGTCAGCCCTTCGGCGGATGCCGTTGGAATGATTTTGCCGCCGAAAAACCGGTCGTCGTACATTCGGATCAAACGTGCGACATCCTCGCGGCTGACCTTGGAAAAATTCGGGCCATCCATCGAACGGCTGGTGAGCAACATTTGCTCATAGATTTCGCGCCGCCAAGTCTCACGCTGCTCTTCGGGAAACGTTCGCAGAGCGGTCTCGCCCGCCAACCGACTGAGCCAAGCTGGGTCACGTGGCTTGATGTCAGAGCTGACGTGGGCCACGCCGCTGCCCCGAGCGTTTTTCGACTTTTTGCGAAGGTTCTTCTGACGCGTCATCCCTGGTCTCGCACGAGATGACGCCTAGTTTACCGAATCCTCCGATTCAACCGAAGACGGATCACTCAGAGTTCACCCTTGAGCCCACGTTCATAATACTTGTGCGTGATGTTGTCTTGGTTCTCAAGTAGCCAGTCGATCGTTGGCTCGTTGTTCATCGCCTTCGCGATCGCTTGCGCCATCGCTTTGCGGTGAATCTCGAACAACGCTTTGTGGTCCAGGTTCTCGTCGGTCGCCACGCCTGGATTCAGCCAAACACTGCAGATGATTCCCAGATCGTTCGCTTTTTCCTTGGGGATGTGCCCCGCCCGAACGGCGTCGAGGACTCCGTTGGCGATCGCGCCCTGAACGGTTCCCATCAAAATGTTCGTATACGCGCTGCTCTTCACCGTCACCTTGCTGACCATCAACGTCACCGGGCGGACCTGGACGTCGGTATTGAGGATCGCAAAGACCTTGCTGTGGCCGGCCGCTTGATTGCCGGTGAGCGTCGCAATCGCGGTTCCAACGGGACCGTCCAACTCCCCGATCACGACTTCGGGTTCCGCCGCGGTAAAAGGTGGTCCGCCGCCGACAAGACACTCTCCGGTCCGCATCACGATTCGCTCACTCATTGCTTTCACTCTCTTTGGGGAGGCGTTGATCACGTTTTCGAACAAGGTATCGTCGCCCGCGGAGTCTCGGAAGTGACCGCGCCAGTAAGCTCACGCGGCTTGGGTTACCATAGACGTCCCCGCCAGCATCTCTCCCCCTCCGAGCTCACCGATGCGACTCACGTTGTTCCTCTTTTGCTGTGTCGCCTTTCTCCCCAGTGTTGCTCGTTGCGCTGATGAACTGCGGCGCCCGAACATCTTGTGGATCGTCGGCGAAAATTTCGACCTGGATTTCGGCTGCTACGGCGCGAAGAACGTCCAAACACCGAATGTCGATCGGCTAGCCGCCGAAGGAATTCGCTACACCAACGTGTTCTCGACCTCCCCCGTCTGCGCGCCGAGTCGCTCGGCATTCATGACGGGCATGTATCAGACCACGACCGACACGCACAACATGCGGTCGCATCGAGAGGACGACTATCGATTACCCGAAGGCGTTCGCCCCATCACGCATCGCCTCAAAGATGTCGGCTACCTGACCGCCAACCTCAAAACGATCGGCGACCAAGTGATCGGTACCGGGAAACTGGATTTGAATTTCGTCAACGAAGGCCCGATTTACGATACCGGCGATTGGAGTCAACTGAAGACAAACCAACCATTCTTCGCGCAAGTCAATTTGCCCGAAGCCGAGTACGACATCTACGATCGCAAGTCCGCGGAAAAGCCTCGCGTCATATGGGTCGGCGAGGAATGGCATCCGAAAGTCGCGACACCTGAGAACGTTTCGCCGCCGCCCTACTATCCCGACCATCCAACGACGCGCCACGAGTGGGCGCGATACTTGAATTCGGTTTCGGGCACCGATGTTCGAATCGGTTGGATCCTCGACCAACTCGAAAACGAAGGGCTCACCGAAGACACGATCATCATCTTCTTTGGCGACAACGGACGGCTGGAAGCTCGCGGTATCCATTGGTGCTGGGATTCGGGGATCCACGTTCCGATGGTCATTCGTTGGCCCAAGAACTTTCCTGCGCCGCCACAGATCAACGCCGGCACCGTCAGCGACGAATTGATCAGCCTGATCGATCTGACCGCCACGACCCTCTGGATGGCCGGCATTGAAGCACCGTTGTCGATGCAGGGTCGTCGCTTTCTGGGGGAGCAAACTCGAGCCGAACGAGGTTACGTTGTCAGCGCTCGAGACCGGATTGACGAAACCGTCATTCGACTTCGAAGTGTTCGCGAAAAACGTTACCACTACATTCGAAACTTCACGCCGGGCGCCGGCTTTCTGTCGTTGAACCGGTACAAAGAAAAGTGTTTCCTGGTCAAGCCGTTGATGCGAGAACTCAATGCGCTCGACAAGTTGACCGGCCCGCCCGCCGAACTCGTCAAGCCGTTCCCGCCGGAGTTGCTTTACGATACGAAAAGCGATCCTTACGAAGTCACAAATCTCGCCGAGTCGACGGCACCGGAGCATGTCGCGGCGCTCCAGCGGATGCGAACGACGCTGAACGCTTGGATGCTCGAGACCCGTGATCGAGGCGAGTTTCTCGAGTCCGACGAAATCGTCAGACCGTTCACCAAGGAAATGCATGACTGGTTCGGCACACCCGAGTTTGCGAAACCACCGGCACACTGAAGATGCGAGTTCTCATCCTCCTGCTATTGGTCTCCGTCGTCGGCTCGAGAGCTGATGCGATGTCATCGGATGTCCAATCATTCGTTCGCCAACATTGTCTCAGTTGTCACGGCGAGAACGATGAAGTCGAGGGCGAAGTCAACCTCAAGGACTTTCTCGCCAGGAAGGAGCACAGCGCCGAATCACTTGGGACACTGATCGAGGTCATCGAACACGGCGAAATGCCTCCTGACAGCGAGCCTCGCCCCAAGGCGGTCGAACGGGACCGCGTGGTCGATGAACTGAAATCGATTCGGAACGAGTTGCTAATAAAGCGAACCAACTTCGCCGCGACGCCCATCCGGCGGATGAATCGCTTTCAGTACAACAACGCGGTCCAAGATCTCTTTCAGCTCAAATGCATCGTCTTCACACTACCGGAACGAACGATGCGAGCGCACAAGGGTTACTTCAAGCCGCAGTCGGGCAAGATGCCGGATCTCGTGCACGTCGGAAATCGTCCGCTCGGCAAGTCACAGATGATCGAGCCGCGTCTGGCCGGCGTTACCTCCTTTCCCCAAGACCTTCGCGCTGAAAACGGCTATGACAATCGCGGCGACCATCTCTCGCTGTCGCCGTTGTTGCTCGAGTCCTTTTTGCGTTTGGGTCGCTCGATCACCGAAAGCCCCGATTTCACACCGAAGACTTGCGGGATCTGGAACAACTTTTTCGCACCGCCTGATCCATCTACGGATCTCGCCGAAGCCGTGCGAACGCGGCTGGACCCTTTTCTTTCGCGCGCGTTTCGCCGCCCGACGACACGGGATGAACTCGAGCGATACAGTTCCTTTGTCATCGCGGCCCTCGAATCAGGCGATGACTTCACCTCTGCGATGAAGGCGACCGCGGCTGCGGTGATCGGGTCGCCAAAGTTTCTTTACCTCACCGATGGACAACCGGAGACATCGAACGACTTCGAGTTGGCTTCTCGATTGTCGTTCTTTCTGTGGGGAAGCATCCCCGATCGAACGCTACTCGACCTCGCCGCCAAGGACGAACTGTCCCGGCCGGAGGTCTTGTCCGATCAAGTGGATCGAATGCTTCGCGACCCCAAGATCAAACGATTCTGCGACAGCTTTCCCGGACAGTGGCTGCAGCTGGATCGCTTGATTTCTTCAACACCCAACCGGGAACGTTTTCCCGATTTCTATTTCGCAAAGTATCGCTCAAGCATGCACATGATGCTCGAGCCGTTGTTGGTGTTCGAAACCGTGCTGATCGAAGACCGCTCAATCATGCAGTTCATTGATTCGGACTTTAGCTACCGATCCGAACTGCTCGACGGTCTCTATTACCAGGGCGAGAACGTTCGCAAGAAACCGCCGACGGTGCTTCCTTTTCGCCGGGTCGCGATCACCGACCGTCGCCAAGGCGGGCTGATTACGAACGCGGCTGTCATGACGATGACGTCGGGAACTGAGCGAACCAAGCCGATCACGCGAGGCTCCTGGCTGGCGACGGTGATCTTCAATCGACCGCCCCAACCACCGCCGGCAGACGTGCCGCCGCTGCCGGAGGAGCCCGGTGAAAGCGAAGAAGATCAGACGCTGCGCGAACGACTCGCCAAACACCGAGAACACACGAGCTGCGCGGGCTGTCACCAAGGGATCGATCCGCTTGGATTCGCCCTCGAGAATTACGGACCGACTGGAAAGTGGCGGGACCAGGACGAGCACGGACACGACATCGACATGGCCGGTCGCTTGTTCGATCGACATGACTTCGCGAGCGTCGAAGAATTCAAAGACGCCGTCCTGGTCGAGAAAGATCGATTCGCGCGCGGGTTTGCATCACATTTGTTATCGTTCTCGCTCGCTCGTGCACTTGACGCGGGCGACGAGCTCGCCTTGGACGCAATCGTGTCCCAAGCCGCCGAAAACGACTATCGCCTGAAATCCATCATCAAATCCGTCGTTTTGAGCGACCCGTTTTGCCTCGAAGGACGATGATTTGTTTGTCCGGGTCGTGGCTGGCAATGCCGCCCCAAAGACTCCGAACCGTGAGTGAGCCATGAATCACAATCGCCGAAACTTTCTCCGCGGTATCGCCGGCACGACTCTCGCGCTGCCTTGGATGGAGAGTCTCAACGCCGACACGGTTGGCTCTGGCAAACCGAGGCAGCGGATCGCGTTTTACTATGTTCCCATCGGTGTCGTTCGGCGAGGTTTCTTCCCTGGCGAAGCCGAAGCGGGGATCCCGAAATTTTCGAGCAATCAAGTCGAGGTTGCCGTCGAAACGGGTGTCAAACGAGGCCTGCAACCGCTTGCTCTCACGCCAACGATGGAACCACTGGCGGATGTGAAAGAGGATGTGATGCTGATCACCGGCACCGATCGTGTCTTCCAACAGGGCACCGACGTTCACGCCCAGTGCGCGTCGTGCTATCTCAGCAGTGCCGCGCCCTTCACGATCAAGCAATCCGCGTGGCCGCTCGACCGAACCCTCGATCACATCCTCGGCGATGCCATTGGGCAGTCCACGCCTTTCCGAACTTTGGAATTCAGTTGTAACAGCCACAAGGACAATAAGGAGTCAATCTACTTCGACAACATCTCGTGGTACGGGACCGGACATGTCGCGCCGTCGATCCGTGACCCGAGAAAAATGTATGAACGACTGTTTGGTACGCGCGAAGCCGACACGATCAGCAACATCACCGACCTGGTTCGCGAAGACGCACGCGACATGCAGCGCGGATTAGGTGTTTCCGATCGCCAGAAGTTCGCCGAATTCTTTGACTCGCTGCGAACCATCGAACTTCAAATGGAACGTCTCGAAACCATGCGAAGCGAGATCGCCAGTGTCGGCTTCGAAGAACCCGCCGCGTCACACTTGCCGCGAGGCGAGTACATCCGGCTGATGGGTGACTTGATGGTGGTGGCGCTACAAACCGGATTGACCAACGTTGCGACGTTCATGATCGGGCCCGAACGGTGGGACACGCCGTTCACCTACGAGAGCTTGTTCGACAAACCACGCAGCCATCACCAGATGAGCCACAACCAGAATAAATTCATCGATGACCTGCTGCGAGTCGATCGATTCCACATGGAGCAGTTCGCTTACATCGTCGAGCGAATGAAGGCCATCGAAGAATCCGACGGCTCGACGCTGCTGGACAATACGATCCTGACCTACGGCAGCGGACTCGGCGATGGCGCGACGCACCAGTACAGCGACCTTCCGATCATTGTCGCGGGCCGCGGTGGCGGAAAGTTGCGCACCGGCCAGCACCTACATCTCGCCGAAGGCACGCCGCTGGCCAACCTCTGGCTCACCCAATCCAACGCCATGGGCGTCGACCTACCGCGTTTCGCTGACAGCACCGGAATGACCGAAGATTTGTTTGCTTGAGGCTCGTCGACCGGAGCGACACGCGTTTTCCAGGGATGGAAACGATTGGCCCGATTGCGTGTCCCACGAACGCTCCTCCCGCGTCGGTTGCCGTGGTCGGATAAAGGAAGGAGTCCCTTTTACCGGTCCGAATGCCTCCAATCCGGAAAATCCGCTGGATCGTGGTGGCAGTTCCTTGCCTTTCAACGGCATGAACTAACCTCTTGTGTGTCGTCCCTTCCCGGACATCGGCCAGCATTAACGCCAAGTATTCCATGCTATTGATGATTTCGCCTTCCACCGTGAAAGCCCTCGCGACAACCTCGCTCGTCGCTTTGATGGCCGTTGTCTGCTCGCCCAAAATTGGTGCGGACGATAATGAGTCGCCCAAGCGGGTCTCGTACACGGTCGACCTGACGCATGCGGCAAACCACTACGTCACGATCACGATGAGTGGAGTCGCGACGGCTGAAGAAACCGAAGTGATGATGCCCGTTTGGACACCGGGTTCCTACTTGATCCGCGAGTACGCGCGACACATCGATTCGATGTCGGTCACCGATGCCGACGGCAACGCGATTCCGTATCGCAAAACACGCAAGAATCGCTGGACGCTTGATACGAAGGCGGGGCAAGCCTATCGAATTCAATACCGCGTCTACTGCAACGAAGTTTCCGTACGCACCAACTTCGCCAATCACCATTTCGCGGTCCTCAACGGCGCAGCGACCTTCATCACGCCGATCGAACAAATGGGGCAACCGCATGACGTTCGGTTGACGCTCCCGGAGGGCTGGCGTCGCTCGGCGAGCAGCTTGGTGAGCCAGGAGCCACACCGATACACGGCCGCGGACTTCGATGAATTGGTCGACAGCCCGATCATCGCGGGACAACTTGAGGTCTTTCCATTTGAAGTGGACGGTGTACCCCACCAACTGGTTCAAGTTGGCGATGGAGCGGGCTATTGGGATGGGACCAAGGCGGCGGCGGACCTGCAGAAGATCGTCGCTTCGCAGGCCGAGTTGTGGAGACAGATTCCGTATGATCGATACCTGTTCCTCAATGTCATCGCCGAAGGCCGAGGAGGCTTGGAGCACGACAAAAATTGCCTGATGCTCACGAGCCGATACAGCTACCGCGACCCGAAGGCATATGACGACTGGCTTAGCCTCGCCAGCCACGAGTTATTCCACGCCTGGAATGTCCGCCGTCTCCGGCCCGCACCACTGCGCACGTATGACTACGAACGCGAGACCTACACCGACAGCTTGTGGATCGCCGAAGGCGTGACCAGCTATTTCGAAGACGTTTTTCTGGTGCGAGCGGGACTGATCGATGAAAAAGAGTTCTTGAAACGTTTCAGCAGCAGCATTTCGCGAGTCGAAACGGCGAACGGTCGACGCATTCAATCGCTCCGCGATGCCTCCTACGACACTTGGATCAAATTCTATCGACCGGATGAAAACAGCTCGAACACGCGTGTCAGCTACTATTCCAAGGGAGCCGTCGTTGCCCTGCTTTTGGACGCGAAGATTCAAGCAGAGACCAATGGCAAACGATCGCTCCAGAACGTTCTTCGCAAGCTCTACGACGAGAAGCTTGAAACAGGCTACACCGAAGACGAGTTTCGAAACGCCGCGAGTGAAATCGCGGGAGTCGACTTAACCGATTGGTTCACCGACGCCGTCGATTCGACCAAGCCACTGGACTACGACGCGATGCTGCAGTGGTATGGATTGCAGTTCGGCGCCGAAGACAAAGACGCCGAAGACAAAGACGCCGAAGACAAAGACAACGAAGGAGAAGCGTCGTCCAGCGATCAGCAGCCAAAAGGAGAGGCAGAACCGAAAACGCAGACGCCATGGTTGGGCGTCACACTCCAAGACGCGACGGTCTCGAAGTTGCAAGAAGACTCGCCCGCGTTCGACGCCGGCTTCAACACCGGTGACGAACTCTTGGCGATCAATGGATTCCGGCTTCGAGCATCGCTCGCCAGTCACCTGAAGCAGTTTCGCGTCGGCGACAAGATTGAAGTCGTGCTGGATCGCAAAGGCGAGCTGATCACACGAATCGCCACACTCGGCGAAGAACCAACCCAAAGCTGGGAACTTCGCGCCCGAAAAGCATCGACCGAGGAGCAGTCGACCCGACGGTCGAAATGGCTTGGGACAAAACCCGAACCTTCGGAGTCAGCCGGAGCTGATTCCAGCGTCGCCTCCGAGTTATCAGCGAACGGTCGAGATTGAAGTCCCGCAGCTATCGAGCCCTGGCTCATCTGAGTCAGCCGACGCCAACCGCGTTCTTTCTCGTTACATCAACGGCGCAACGGCACGATGCCCTCACTTCTTCGGTAAATCACTCTTCATCCGAAGGGCTCGGGGCGGTCTGCATGTCGTTGGAATCGGATCGCCACTTGTCGAGTAAGTGTGCCGCCAACCAAAATACTCCGGTCGTACCGCCGACGATCAACAGCACTTGCAAACCCGCGACGATCAGCATGACCTTTCGCGTCTCCGCCATGTACGCATGCAAGACAGGAACCCCCTGAGTCGCGCCCGCAGACCATGCAAGTTGTCGGGACGTGATCAAGTCGTCTTGCTCTTCATCATTCTCTTTCGCATCGCGAATGATTTCGCGGCTCGCGTCTAAATAGTCGGCCACACTCGGACCGCTCTCTCCCTTCACATAGCCAAGAGCCCGACGCATGATCCAGGTGAGCACCCAGTCGGGTATGACGGAGCTATCGAATTCCAACTCTCCCGCCGCCTGTTCCACCATCGCTTTAAGTAGTCCCGATTCAAGCGCGTCGAGATTCTCAAGTAGTTCATCGGCAGAATACAATTTCGGTTCGTCGCTCGATTCCGACTCGTCATCGGCATCGCCCACGTCGGGAAGATCGTCCCCGTTGGTTCCGGTTCCGCCCGCTAAGTCGGGTGTGTATTCCCCGTTCCAACCCTGTTCTTCGAGTTTCCTCAACCCGAGGTCGATCGGGATCGTCAGCGATTCCTGAGATGCATGTTCGATGAGTTGTTGAGCCACGATCGTCTTTTCGGCCGCGACGTTCAGCCCCCAGAAAAATCCATTTGATGCAAGTGCCGGGGTCAGCAGAATCACCCAAGTCGCGAGGAGTAAACGTCGGCACCAGAGTCCCCAAGTGCTCTCCGAAAAAATGCGCCGCGTCAATCGCCACGCTAGTAAAACGAGCAGGATGCCGAAGCCGAATGCGAACAACTCGCCAACACCGATCCACCAGATCGCACGGCCCGACTCGACAAATCCAACCTTGATGAGGAACTTTAAGAGATCAAATAAACCGTTCACGTACCCACTCCAAATGCTCCAGTCTTTTTGAAATGCAGTCTCAGTACTTCAGTTGAGGGCTCGTTCGCGACACACTCACCGACGATCACTCTTTCATTGGCTTTCCATACGCATCGACCAGTGGCGGTTCATTGACGCCCGACATTGTCGAGCGAATGATCTCTGCGAGCTGTTGTTTGTTGGCTCGATCAGCGGCGCTCATTTTGCTCGGTGACACCAGCGTTTCTTCGAGTGGCGTGTCGCTGAACCGAAAGAGTCGGCCATCGCGAAAGTACTTGTGGGTTTTGTTGAGCGCGAACACATGCCTTGTGAATCGCTCCTTGTCCCAGCCCGGCCGCGGGTCGTACCAAAAAAACGCGGCGTCGCGTCTCGGGCCTGGTGTTCCCTGCAACTGTGAAACGAAGGATACACCGTCTCGCTCGCTTTCGGCTGCATTCGGTTTTGCACCCGCTAACTCAAGCAGCGTCGGCCAGAAATCAGAGGCATCGACGATCCCGTTTGCGACTTTCGGCTCGTAGCGGTTCGGGCAATGAACGATCAATGGAACGTGGATGCCCGTTTGCGTCGGCATTGCTTTGCCACCGGCGATCGCGCGGCCATCGCGCATTTTCGAAGTGACTTTCAAATGCGTTCCGTTGTCACTGTAAAAGATCACGATCGTGTCGCGCTCTAACTGTCGTGCCCGTAGCTCATCCATCAACCGTCCAACGACGACATCCATGTATTCGATCATGTCATCCGCAAACTCGAGATCGGCTTCGGGTGTCGCTCGCGGGTTCCATTCGGGTGATTGCGGCGTGGGCTCGAAGGGCCAATGCGGCAATGCCATCGGGTAGTAGACGAAACGCGGCTCACCTTCATTTCGATCAAGGAAATCGAGAATCTTCGCCACCCACACGTCTTCGCCATAACGACCTTCGTAGGTCTTTGCTTCGCCCGGCTGGGCTGCCTTTCCTTCGAGCATCGTTGGGTTGGCATAGCGAGACCCTTTGTCTTCGGTGTGCAGAGCGTGGAACAGGGCGTACTCATCGAAGCCAGCATCTTTGGGGTGCATCCCCGTCCCCCGTCGCTCTTCCGCGCCTGGCAAGTCGGGAGGATCGTACGACTGCAACTGCCATTTCCCAAAGATGCCGGTGGTATAACCGGCCGACTTCATCGCGTGGCCGAAAGTCTGTTCCGAAGGATCGAGGATTCCGAAATACCGCCAGTTGCGGTGGTTGTACTTCCCGGTCATCAACTGCACCCGCGTCGGGGTACACAGCGGTTGAGCATAGGCGTGCGTGAAACGGACGCCGTCAGCGGCAAGGGCATCGAGATTGGGTGTGTTGTAGGACGCACCCCCATAACAGCCCAGGCCTTCGATCCCCACGTCATCCGCCATGATCAGGAGAATGTCAGGCTGTTTTCCCGCGGCGAGACCGCTGGACGTAGCGGCGAGGACCAAAACGATCGCGAAGAAACCAGACGACAAACGTGCGTGAAACATTAGGAAATCGCGGCGTGGGAAGGCAAATCTCATTTTTTGTACAAGATAGCCAATCCGCCGCGTGACGTTGGTCGTCAATACTGCAACCCTGGCTACTCGCCCCAAACATCCACTCCAAGGAATCGTCCGATGTGCTGCTTCGCAAAGAGCGTGCTCTCCGTCACCAACACACAGATTTTTGCGAGGATGCTGGGCGGTGGGATGCAAAGCCTCGTCTATCAAATGAAATTTGCGAGCAAGGAAAAGAACGCCATGATCTTGCCCCTTCCCGTCGCGCCCGGTAGCGGTGAGGGTGCGGTCGAGTTTGTTTCGCTCGAGGGCTACGATCGATTCTTCAGCGATCTCTCGAGGGGGTTCCCCAGAAAGCCTCGTCCATCGGGCGGCCTTTTCTCCAGGGCCGCTCCAACATCACAGTTAGTTGATTCCGCGCAGATCGAAGTTCACGACGTCGGTGACTTCATCGCTTCCTTCGTTCCAACGATGGAGGACTTTTCACGGCTCGACCCGCAGTTCGTGATCCCAAAGGAATCCTGGGAAAAGATCCCTGGCTACGGCGACTATGGATTTGCCGTTTTTCAGCTGGAGCAGAAGTCGGGTGAGCCCCACCCAATGGCGATGAAATTCCGCACGAGATTTGAGGACCAGGTCTTCTTCCCGACGGTGCACATTCACGACGGCGAAGTCCACGCGCGAGAGGAATTTGACCACACGCTCTACATGCAGTCGGCCGAGTACGACGCGGTCGTGGACGAATACGATGATCGCGATACGCTTGATCACGCAACGGGAATGGTCCGATCCAAGCGGGTCGCGTCCGCCTTTTGCAAGATCGAAAAATCCAAGGGTCTCGTCGACGGAAACCGACTTCTACACAAAGCCACGATGAAGGGCATGCTCAAGAACCAGGATGTCATTCGATCACTCGAACCTTCGACTCGGTCGGCGGGTAACTCGCGCCGTGGGTGGTCCAACAACCTGGCCGCCGTTCCCGCAGCCGCCGCGCCGGCAGCCGTCGCGGCCGGAGGCGTCGGGTGGTTCTTTGCCCGTCGCTCTCGGTTGATGGCCGAGAACCCCCGCTCCGAAGAGTAGGAGCCCCGCGAGGGTCCGCTCGATCGCTGTGGCAAGCCAGCATCCGACACGAAGCTTCGGATCCTTCGCCGAGTTGTGTCAACCAAAATGCCGCGCAAGGATTCCAGGGAGACAGGTCGAGGCACACGCGAGTTCTGTCGCGGCGAAGCGAGTCGAATCCCGATTGGAGCCAGGATCGTCTCTCGGGGCCATCCTGACGGAGGGCCCATGTGCCTCTCACGGCTGCGAAGGACTTTACAATGACCCGTGACACGCGGATCGAACGTGTGAGCTCCGATCCACTTCTCTTTCAAGTTGCCGGTCCACTAAACTTCGAACATGTACCCGTCTCGTCGCGAGGCCGACGCATCTTCGGCTTCCAATGGTCTGTCGAGATGGGAGGACTTCGGCGGGATGCCGCTCTTGGTCGATCGTGGAGTCTTCGCGATGGCGTGAGAGCGGGTGGCTGGCTTCCGATCACAAGCGATCGGATACGTGGCCGCCTGGGAACTGTCGCAATGTAGACGTGCCTGTTGTTTCCAGCGCTGGATCACAAGGCAGAGGCCTGTGCGCTGACGAGACATGTTGGAGATTTTTGCGTTTCCGTATTTTGTGGTGTCGGGCGTGATCGGTTGGGCGATCTTTGCTCCGTTCTTTCACATCAACGAATTCGATTCGCTCTCACGGGCAAAAGTCGCCACGAGTGATTTGCTCGCGGTTTCACTGCCGGTGAGCTTCGTGTTCCTCTCTTCCAACTGGATCATGCCGTTGGGTATCCAGTCGCCTTGGGTGCAAGCACTCGTGCTCGTGCTCGCCCTGGCATTTGCCGCGACGGCACTGATCGCCGGGCTGTTTTTGGTGCCCAAAGAGTTTCGCGTGACGTCGCTCAAGCGAATGGCGATCGTGGGGGTCATTTCGCCGTTTGGGATTCTCTTGACGGTCGGTTGGGTCGGACTGCCGGTTTGGGCATGCCTTCATTCGATCGCGTACCTCATCCCCTCCATGGTCGCCATCGCCACCGCAACACTCGGCCTGCGAATGCTGGGGCTCTGGGTTTGCCAAGTTAAGTGAGCGAGAGCTCGCTTAGCCGAATGGTCTACTTCTCGTCCAGAGTTCGACTCAACAAAGGGCGAATGAGTCCGCGGATTTCCAATGGCAGCCGAAACAGCGGCCGGTCCGTCGGAGGATCGGAGTTGATCACTTCGACGGCTGCGTCGAGGCAACGAAGAGGAATCTCGAGGTCATCGCATCCCACGCCCGCTTGCTGCCAAGCGGAGTTCCACGCCTCGATCTGAGATCGCGAGAATCCTCCCTCGTCGAGAGATTGAATCGACTGGGTGACACCCTGACCGAGCTTTTCCGCGACGCCACGCTCGACGTAGAGTGGCGCAATTCGAGAAATGTACTGCGCCCATTCCTCGGGGCTACGCCGAAGCACCATCCGTAGCAGGTCATTTGGCGTACCTCCGTATCCGTCCGTTTTCGAATCACCATCCTCAAACGCTCTTCGCAACGCCGAGATGACTTCGTCTTGGCTGCAATAGTCGACCATCGCTTCGACGATCGCAAAGAGTGCCAGGGTGCGTAGAATGTCTGGAACGTTGGGCATCGTTGCGATGGAGTCAAAGTCCGCAAAACTCCTTTTGAAATCGCCATCTCGCCAAGCCTGAGCTCCTCGGTTGAAGAGAGCACGGGACTTCTGGTCCGCGGGCGCATCGGCCATCTCGACGACTGCAGAATAGTCCGCCAATTCCCGCTCGACCTCGCCTTGCTGGGCGTAAGTGAGACCTCGGCTCACGAGCGCCGCGGCTTTTTGATCCGAAGGCGCACCGTCCATCTTGATGACCGCAGAATAGTCTGCCAACTTCCGCTCGACGGCACCTTGCTGACCGTACGTAATACCTCGGTTGAGGAGCGCCTTTGCTTTCTGATCCGCAGGCGCATCGTCCATCTCGAGGACCGCAGAATAGTCTGCCAACTTCCGCTCGACGGCACCTTGCTGACCGTACGTAATACCTCGGTTGAGGAGCGCCTTTGCTTTCT
>JBCBLJ010000196.1:0-11435 GCA_038520195.1 Planctomycetota bacterium | reverse complement strand
TCGGATCGCTTGATGGGGGTGAGAATGCGACCGGCGACCTGTGTAGGAGTTTCGAATTGGTTGGCCCAGAGAATCATCCGAATGCAATACCAACCAAGGTCACCCAGGCAACCATGTGGTTCCAGCTTCGGATCGGTACGAATGTTCTCTCGGTGAAAGGCTTCATCGCCGGCGAATGAAAAGTGCGCCTGCACTCGGCGCACGTTGCCGATCGCGCCGTCGGCCAACTGACTTCGAATCGCTTCGATACGGTCGCTGTGATCAAACATCACGCCATCCATCATCTGCACGCCGTTGGCTTCACATGCGTCCAACATCGCGCGCGCATCCTCGACGGTATTTGCGAGCGGCTTCTCAATCAAAACGTGCTTCTTCGCATTCGCCGCGGCGATCACCCAGTCCTTGCGTAGCCCTGTCGGTAGCGGCACGTAAACCGCGTCGATCCGATCGCTCTCGAGCAGCGACTGGTAATCCGCGAACGCTTCCGGGCGGGTCGGGAAAGGCACTTCCGCCTGGCATTCCTCAATGAAGCGTTCCGCGCTTTGGGCCGAGCGACTGGCGACCGCCGCGACCACTCCGTTTCCACTGAGCCGGATGGCTTTCCAGTTCTTGCGCGAAATATTGGCCGTGCTGAGGATTCCCCATCGACACAAAGCATCTGTCATCGTTCTCGGTCGTCATCCAGAAGGAAGCTTGCAGTTCGGACGAGAGGATACCACGCAGGCGACGAGAACGTGCAGGGCCGAAGCGGGTGAGCCGGTCTCGATTGGCAATCGATCTAACCCCTTGGACAAGCGATCTCACGTGGTTAGCCACGGACTTTGCGATCAGTCGAAGAGGCTACCGTGTCGACCTTTGATGATCACGCAGATGAGAACAGGTCGATCGAAATGCGCGAGTTTGGACGACGGACGTCGCCACGGCAGCGGATTCGCAACGATTCACGCCGTCGTGCACCCGCCGAGGCAACATGCTACATGCCCTAACCATCGGCATCACGGTGATTCAAGACACGCGATCGCTCAGGTGTAGTCGACGAACTCGACTTGGACGCGAACAATGTCGCTGGCCCCTTGGAAGAAGGCATCCAGCACTTTGGGGTCAAAGTGCGTCCCACGCCCCTCTTCCAAAATGCGGAAGCACTTCTCTCGTGGCATCGCCTTTTTGTAGGGACGCTCCGACGAAAGTGCGTCAAAGACATCTGCCACCGCCGTGATGCGACCCTCGATTGGAATGTCTTCGCCCGCCAATCCGATCGGGTAACCAGTGCCATCAAAGCGTTCATGGTGGGTTTGCGCGACGCTTGCGGCAAGACGCATCAGCGATCCCCCCTCGGCAAGCAGACGGGCACTCGTCTCAACATGGTCCCGCATCTTGGCCGCGTCGTGTGCCGCGTAAGGCTTGATAATCTGGCGGCCATGTTTGACGTGCCCCTGAATGATCTCATACTCCTCCGGTTCGAGCTTCCCGGGCTTGAGGAGGATCGCATCTGGAATCGCGATTTTTCCGACATCATGCAGTTGGGCCGCCAACTCGATGTCGCGCACGTACTCGGTATCGAAGCCCAACTTGTCGGCGATAATGCCGGCGTACAGCCCGACGCGAATCACATGATTGCCGGTGTCGTTATCACGTAGTTCGGCGGCTCTGGCGAGGCAGTAGATCACCTCACGCCGAGAGCATTCCAACTCTCGCGTTCGATGGTGGACGATCTTTTCGAGCTCCGCGGCGTGTCGCGCAAGTTTATCGTGATTGATCTTGCTCACCAGCGCATTGCGAACGCGCGGGGCGAGTTCCATCGGATCGATCGGTTTGATAAGAAAATCGGTCGCACCCAATTCCAGACAGCGCAGCTTGACGCCTGAATCGCTGTTGGCCGTCAGGATCAAGACGGGGACGTGCTTGAACTTCGGGACGCTGCGAATCTGAGTCAGAATCGAAATCCCGTCGACATTCGGCATGTTGATGTCGAGCAGTACGACATCGGGCTCGTAGGTGTGCACGAGGTTCATCGCCAGCGTCGAATCGGACGTCGTCTCGAAGTCGTGATATCCCGCTTTGGTAAGCAACTTCTTGGCGACCAAGACGTTGGCGATCTCGTCGTCAACGATCATGATCCTGCCATCCCGCGATGGGCTGGATTGGCTCGGCGCAGCGGTTTGCGTGGCCGCGTCTGCGTCAACAACGAGCGGGGCATTGTGCGCCGGCGTCGGAAGCGGGTTGGATTCGTTGTACGGTGTTGCAGACATCAGATTGATTCTCGTCGACTGGTGGAGTCTTGATCGCGTCCACCGCTCTGACCTCAAAATCGCCGAAATGACGAACATTCAAACGCGTCATCGACATCGCGCGGCCAGGATATTCCGACCGTGCCGATGCTTCCGAATGCAAGGGTCACTACCGCGTCGTCGTAAATCTGGTAGCTTCGCGATCCTGACACCTTCCGGAGCACATGATGAAACGACGTCCCCTTGGTTCGACCGGTGTCGAGCTCTCTCAACTCGGATTCGGCGCCTCGTCCATCGGAGCCGAATTCCGGCCGATCGACGTTGGCGAAGCATTGCGCTGCGTCAACGTCGCGCTCGATCGCGGTATGAACTATATCGACACGGCCGCCTACTACGGCCGCGGTATGAGCGAGATCATGCTGGGCCGGGTGTTGCCGGATATTCCGCGTGACTCCTACTTTCTGAGCACCAAGCTAGGTCGTTACGCACCGCAACACTTCGACTTCTCCGCCCGGCGTGTCCGCGAGAGTATCGATATTTCCCTCGAAAGAATGCGGATCGATCACATCGACATCGTGTTCTGCCACGACATTGAATTCGTGGACATCAACCAAATCGTCGAGGAGACGATTCCAGCGTTGAAAAAGGAAGTCGCCGACGGCAAGGTTCGATTTATCGGCGTCAGCGGCTACCCGATGAAGATCTTCCACGAGATGCTGCGACGGAGCGAGTTGGACGTGGTACTCACGTACAACCACTACACGCTTCAAAACGACATGGCGTTGGCATTGATCGATCCCTGTGAGTCTGCCGGCGTCGGACTCATCAATGCCGCCCCGTTTTCGGCGAGGTTGCTAACCGATGCGCCGCTTCCGGAGTGGCACAAAGCGACCGACGAGGTTCGCACCGTCGCCGCGAAAGCGGCCGCCTACTGCCGCGAGAACGGGAGTGACATCGCCAAGCTCGCGCTGCAATACTCCGCGGCGCACGAGTCGTTCGCCAGCTGCGTTGTCGGTTCGGCGAACCCCGATCGTGTGGCGGGATGGTGCGATTGGCTCGAAGAGCCGCTCGATCACGAACTGGTCACTGATGTGAAAAAGATCCTCGAACCCATCCACAATTGGGTCTACGTCGAGGGACGCTCGGAAAACAACGACGCCTGACCAAAAACAATTCCCCCTCGACCCATCCAATCCTCATGAAGTCCTGCATCACGATCTCTCTCGTCGAAGAAGCGCGCGGCGGTCCGTTTGTTCTTTGGGACGGCCTCGAGAAATCAATCGAGTTTGCCGCCGAAACCGGGTTTGACGCGGTGGAAATTTTCGCGCCGTCGGTTGAAGCGCTTCAACTCGACAAACTCGGACAATGGCTCGATGCCGCCGGACTCAAACTCGCCGCTCTCGGTACCGGCGCCGGATGGGTCAAGCACCGTCTGCAGTTGGCCGACGCGGATGCGCAAAAGCGAGGCGATGCTCGCGCGTTTGTCCGAACCATCATTGATGCAGCCGGTGGCCTCGGTGCCATGGCAATTATCGGTTCGATGCAGGGTCGGAGCGAAGGCACGGTTAATCACGACACAGCGCTGGGATATCTCGGTGAAGCGCTTCAAGACGGCGGGGAACACGCCAAGCAATACGGCGTGCCGCTGATTTATGAGCCGCTGAATCGATATGAAACCAACCAGTGCTGTACCGTCGCACAAGGAGTCGCATTGCTAAAGACGCTGTCGACGTCCAATGTCAAATTGCTCTGCGATCTCTTTCATATGAACATCGAAGAGACCGACGTCGCGGCCGCACTCGTCCAGGGCGCTGACCTCGTGGGACACATTCACTTTGTCGACAGCAATCGCCGGCCCGTCGGTTGTGGACACCTTCAATTCGGACCGATCATCGACGCCCTCCGCAGCATCGGATACGACGGCTACCTTTGTGCCGAGGCGTTTCCCTGGCCCGACCCGCACGAAGCCGCGCGTCAAACGATGCGCGCTTACCGCTATTGGCTCGGAGAAACCTGATCCACCGAGCGTCCGTGACATTCCGGCGATTGATTCCGGTATAGTCGTCGCTGTGTGATGGCGAAACGAACGATCGCAAAACAAGAGCGAGAAGAGACAATGTCAAAATATTTGGAGAACGTCAAACAATACGTCGACTCACCCAACGAAGATGCGGTCGATTCGCTCGTCGGGCATTTGGGCATTGCCTTGGAAAGTCGCGATGGCTCAAACGTTGCCGCGACCGACCCCGAAGAGTTGAACAAGATCCGCGAGGGTTACTGCAGCGTGAACCTCGATCTGGAGGATGACGAGGCCGATGCGGCGATCAAGAAGGTCTGCGACATCATGAAAGGCGACAACTCAAAGTGTCGCGTGACGTTTTACTACCTGCTCGCCCAAGAAACCAACCGCATGCATCGCCTGTGCTAAAGAACAGGTCGTCGGAGAGCGTCGCGGTCGCGCCGACGACTCGCCGCGATGAGTCCTGAGAGCCATGCCCAAGAGCCGAACGCGTCCAACTTTTGATGAGCGAATGGCTGAAACTGCTGCGTCGATCCGGCCCGGCGATCATCGTTGCCGCCGTGGTACTCGGCCCCGGTAGCATCGTCACCGCGTCCAAAGTGGGCTGCGAATTCGGTTACCAACTGCTTTGGTTGCTTCCGTTCGCGATCGCGATGATGGTCTCCATGACACTCACCGCGATGGCCGTCGGGACGACCCAGGACCAAACACCCTGCCAAGCGGTGGCCCAGGCCTTCGGGCGCCCGATGGCTTGGCTGGTCGGCATCGCGATGGCCATCGCGGTCACCCTGTTCCAGGCCTCCAACAACAACGCCCTGCTGATGGCGGCCGAAGGGTTTGTCGGACCTCTCGATTCCCGCCCCATCCCGACGCCGGTGGCGATCGCGGTTCGCACCGGTGTTCCACTGCTTTTCAACGGGTTTGTGATCGCGTTGCTGTGGGCCAGCCGACGCGAGATGTACCAGATCATTGAGCGGGCCATGGGCTGGCTCGTCGCGACGATGGTTTTAGCGTTCGCGGTGAACCTGTACTTTGCAAAGCCATCCTTCGCCGCATTGCTCCGCGGATTCATCCCCTCGATCCCGACGGTCGACTCGGGAGAACAAGCATCGACATCCTGGATGACCGCCGGAGCAATGATCGCCACGACGTTTTCGGTCGCCGCAGCCTTTTATCAATCGTATCAGGTCCGTGAAAAAGGCTGGCGAAAGTCGGAACTGAAACTCGGCACCTTCGACACGCTTCTCGGCATTTGTTCGCTCGGGCTGATCACAATGATGATTCTCGTCACCGCCGCGGCGGCATTGCATGGAAAAGTCGCGACGTCCACGTTGACCGATGCGGCCGCAGTCGCTCGAGCGCTCGAACCGTCTTTCGGTTCGTGGGCACGATACATCTTTGCGATGGGCGTCCTGGCCGGCGCGGTAAGTTCCTTTGTCGTCAACGCATTGATCGGCGCGGTCGTCTTCTGTGACGCCCTCGGCGCGTCAACTAAGCTTGCCGATAGACCGGTGCGCCGAGCGACCGTCGCGATGCTCTTGATCGGATGGATCGTTTCCGCGGTGGGCGTGATGACCGGCATCCCACTGGCCGACTTTATCGTCGTCGCGCAGGCCCTGACGGTTTTCGCATTTCCCATCCTCGGCGCAACGATCATCTGGCAAGCAAGCCGCATCGAGCGCGGGACGCTGCCGTTCTGGGTGATGCCACTGAACTACATCGGCCTGCTGACGACCGTTCTGTTGAGCCTACGAACGCTCGCCAAACTCTTCGGTTGAAACCGCGCCGGCGAAGGAAACTCAGTGCGCCGTTACTTCGAGCGCGAGTTCTTTCGCGGCTTTCAAGTCCAATTTGCCCGTCCCAAGAAGTGGGATCTGCTCCACCTGAAAAAACGAATCGCGTGAGGGAATGAAAAGATTCGGCAACCCGGCGGTCTTGAGGTCGCTGAGCACTTCTTCCACGGACTTGACCAATGGGCGATGAAGGACCACCAAACGCTCGCCCTTTTTGGGATCCGGGACAGCGGTGACACACACGGTGATTTTGTCATCCTCGTCGTCCGTGTCTTCGGCCGCGGGCGCCGATCCGGCGAGTGATTGATTGATCTCCTCTTCAACCTTGACGTGCGGAACCATCTCACCGCCGATTTTCGAGAACCGGCTCAGTCGCCCGGTGATGTGGATGAATCCCTGCTCATCGATTTTGGCGATGTCGCCGGTCGTGTACCAACCGGATCGAATCAACTCGTTGGTCAGTTCCGGTTTGTTCGCATAGCCTTTCATGATGTTCGGCCCCGAAATCATGAGCATGCCGTCCTCTCCGGCCCGCACTTCCTCGCCGGAGTCCGTCGAAACGACTCGCGCGCAGACGCCTGGCAAGGGACGTCCGACGGAACCTTCGATGCGGTCGGGCTGATGCTTGGCATACGAGCGGGCGGGCGGAACGTTGACCGACACCAGCGGGCTCAACTCGGTCGCGCCATAACCTTCGACCGGGCGGACGCCGAACTTCTCTTCAAATGCGTCAAAGAGGTCGGCAGGCATCTTCTCGGCCCCGACAATGCAAGTGTCAAGTTTCGAAAACTGCTCGGCGGTGATCCTCTTGATAAAGCCGCGGATAAACGTCGGCGTGCCGAGGATGACCGTCGCACCGTATTTTTCAGCGAGCTTGCCGATCTGGCGAGAATCGAGCGGATTGAAGTGGTAGACGCCTGTCGGCCCGAGCACCTGTGCGGCCCATAAGGTAACGGCGTATCCGAAAGAGTGAAAGAACGGCAAGATCCCAATGATGGTGTCTTCTTGCGTCAACGTCACCGCCTTGTTGATCGCATCCACATTGTGACTCACGTTGGCCTGCGTCAACATGACGCCCTTGGGCATGCCGGTCGACCCGCTCGTAAAGATGACCGTTAGCAAGTCGTCGCTTTGCACTTGGTTCAACCCGAGAAGACGGTCCAGAATCCAAGCCGGCATCAACGTCGCCTGCACAAAAGCAATCGCCTTGTCCAGTTTCGTGACCTTCTTTGCGACGGACTCCAGCGTCACGACGTCGGCATCCACCTGGAGATCCACCTTGCTCAGAAATCGCTCGCTCGAGAGCACGTGCTTGATTCCGATCTCATCGATGCAGTGGTTGATGACTTCGCTGGTCACGGTGTAATTCAGATTCGCCGACACTCGACGGTCCAATGCCAGCGAAACATTGGTGATGACCGCACCGGCGCTGGGAGGCAACAGGACACCCACATTGGTCTCGCCATCCTCAAACACTTCGCGGCGAAGTGCTCGTCGTAGCGCTAGCGCTCGAATGAGCGCTTCCCGACCGCCGACTTCGGCGCCGGACGAGTCAGCGATCTGCAATCCACGTCCACGTCTTCGCCATGTGCGAATCACACTTCGCGCAAGAATCGGATAGTCCTGCCGATTCTCGACCGTTGCTTGTGCGTTGAGTTCCAGAACCCGCGAGCGGAGAAGATCCAGTGGGGTGTCGTTCGGAACCGGCTCGCCGATATGAAGCGTCAGACTACGCCGCGGCAGCGTCGGCCATTTGCGAAAGAACCTGCCGCCGGAGAAACTGAAGATGCTTCCCCACATGCCGTTGAGGTACACCGGAACGATTGGCGCGTCGTTACCCTGGACGATCTTGCGCAAGCCGGGTTTGAACGCTTGAAGTTGCCCCGTGCGTGTAATCGATCCTTCGGGAAAAATGCCGACGACCTCGCCCGATTTCAGACCCTCTCGCGCAGTCTTTAGGGCTCGCGCGATCGACTTTGGATTGTTCAGCATCAAGATCGTGTCGAAAGCGGCGGCAAGCCACTTCGCAAACCCCGAGATGAAGTTCCCGCCATCGACCACAAAACGAACGTTTCGCGGCAACATCCACAGGAGCAAGATGCCGTCCATCCACGAAACGTGGTTGCAGACCACCAAGTAGCTGCCCGACGTCGGCAAGTTTTCGCTGCCGACGACGCGCTTTCGATAGAGCAGATGAAGAAATGGCCGGATCATCGCGCGGACGAAAAGTCTCGGGCTAAAGATGGCCGCAGCCACCATCAAAAGCACGATCGCGATCGCTGCACACAGCAGGTTCCAAAACATTCGAGCATCCCTTGTTGTATTCGCCGAGGGCCTTCTTCAGGCTCACCGCCTGTATCAGAGCCCTCCGCCGTCCTGATCTGCGCAAAAACAACCGGGTGACCAGCTGTCCCCGTCAGCGGTCCAAAGGATACGGCATTGTCGGCAAAATCGGCAACATCATGCCGAACGCGGCCGCGCTAGGTCACTGCCGAACGAAGCATCCCGTCCCAGGTCTCTCGCCGACCCGAGCGCGTTGCGAGCTGCCCCAACAGGGCAAATAGATTGCTCTCCGCGGCATCGGCGACTTCGTTGATCACGACGCCGGAGCGAAGAGAGTCGATGACAAACGCCTGCTGGGCCGCCGTCGACGCCTGATTCGACGAGCGACTGGGCGACTTCCAAATCAGGTGGTCGTCGGCATCAAAGATTCGTCCCGTCGACAGTTCGGCCCGCCCGCACGTGCCATGCAGATGTTCCGACGTCTGCATCCAGGACTTGCTACCGCCTCGGCGGCATTGGGAAAGCAGCCGAAGGCCCGACTCAAACTCGTACTCCACGGTGTGATGATCGAATGCGATCGCCGTGTTGCCGTGGTCGACCAACGCCGACGCGTCACTCCAGCCACCTTGACCGACCGCGGCGACGGGAAGCCCCACCGCGTTTCGGAGACGATCCAGTCCCGCAACATGCTGCTCCAGCAGCAATTCGCCGCCGGTCCAATGAAATCCATTCCAATTGCGGATCTCAAACGTCCGCCGATCCTCATCCTTTACGGTGTGCGGCTTTCGGAGCGGCCCTACATTGCAATACGAACGTGCCAACAGCAAACGACCAATGGCTCCCGAACGCACTCGGTCGATCGTCTCTTGATGTTGAACATCAAACCGGCGCTGGAATCCGACAAACGCCGAGAGCCCGTTCTGCTTTGCTCGATTGGCGATGCCGAGCATTTTCACGGAGTCCCCAACGTTTGCGGCCAGCGGCTTCTCTAAAAAGACATGTTTCCCTTCATCGATTGCGGCCTCGAAGTGCAGCGGTCGAAACACCGGTGGAGCCGTGAGATAAATCAAGTCGGCATCGGATCGCACGACTTGGTCATAGGCATCCCATCCGCTGCATCGCAGGCACTCCGGATCGAGCTGTCGCGGGTGACGTCCCTTGATCGCCCGGTAGGTCGCCTGGACTTGCGAAGCAAACGCGTCGCCGAGCGCGACGACACGAATTGTCTGGTCTTGCGAGAGCACGGCTTCCAACAAAGCGCGGGCGCGACGACCACAGCCGATCACCGCAACGCGAAGGGAATCGTGTTGCGGTACGGAAACCGCCTGGGAGTCGTCGGCGGCCATCGCACCACCGATCGCACCTCCGGCGATCATCAATCCGCTTTTGCGAAAGAAGTTCCGCCTCGCGACGGACGATGAATCGGTCATCGCTTAGGCGCCTTCCCGCATTTTTTGTCGAGCCCGCGTGAGCAGCGGTCCGATCGAGTTCTCCGACACGCCCGTCGCCTCGCTGATCTCGCGATAGCTCTTCCCCTCCAAATGGTACATCCGGACAACATTCGCCTCTTGAGGATCAAGACGTCCGATCAAGCGTTCGACCTCCTCATGATTCTCGATCCGTGGGGGCATCTCGGCCGCCGCCGACTCGGCCACATTGGACGTCGGTACCGTTCCGTTCAAGCTGTGGTGTAGGCGCCGCGCGATCACACGCCTGGAGATCACCGTGAGATACGTCGCCAGCGAACAGTTGCGCCGGAATCGACGAAGCACACCCTTGTCATTCGCCAAGAGGGCCAAGAAGACCTCGGCGATCAGATCGTCACGCGTGGATTCATCCAGCTGCAAGCCCCTCGCGTGCGCGGTGTGATTGGCGACGTGAACGACGAGCCCGAGGAATCGATCGACGAAATCCTGCCACGCTCGGGGAGCTCCCTCGATACACCGGTGCAGCAGAATTCGATCGATGTCAGAGAGACTCACAGAAGAATCCGGCGGCGACGAGGGGCAACGGACGCAGGTGCCACGGTAGCGGCGTCCGGAGGTAACTTTCAGGATTGTAATGGTAGGTGCGACGCCTTCAGGGGGCAAGCATTTGCCTTCAACCCACCGAACAATGCCGCCAAACACCTCTTTCTGGGGGATCCAGATCGCCTTGAAACGCCCAATTGGACCTCATGTGCTTGGTGTCACAATCGATGACCTAGTCTTTTCCTAGCCATCCTCATCCTGCGTGGGCATCACACGAACTGATATGAGTCTTTCCCAAACGCCATCCGGCCCCGGTGACGCACCGTTTCTGCCAGACGTCTCCGGAGTCGGAACGACTGCCGCGGAGACGCCCGTCACAGGATTGATCCAACCTGGCCTCGAGGCGATTCGAACCGCCGTGGGAGGACCGGAGGAAACAGCCGCGAATCAAAATGAGCGGCTCGAAAACGAGCTGGCGGTCGTTCGATTGGGAATGGCGACGTCGCTCTACTATGCACTTCGCACCAAACACCCCTCCACCGCCGCGCACTCGCTGCGAGTCGCCTTGCTTTGCAGTAGCTGGGCTGAACGACAGGGACTCGTCGCTGAGCTTCGAGATCGTATCGAAGTCGCCGCATTACTTCATGACATCGGAAAAATCGGGATCCCGGATCGGCTTTTGCGCAAACCCGGCAAGCTGACCGTCGATGAGCAACTCTCGATGGATGCCTGTCCGGAACTCGGTGCGGCCATCTTGCAAGGATGCACCAACGACGCGGATTTACTCGCGATCGTTCGATTCGGAAACTGTTGGTTCCAAAGCCGACGACACGACGACCGGCCCAAGGGTGAAGCGATCCCGCTGGGGGCCCGGATGCTGGCGATCGCCGACGCATTCGACGCGATGACGACCGAGCACATTTACCGACCGGCCATGAGCCGCGAACGGGCAATCGTTGAACTGGTCGGCAGCAGCGGCGTGCAGTTCGACCCGGGACTGGTGATCGACTTCACCAGGATGCTCGAAGACAAACCCGAACTTCTGCAAGGCAACACCGTCCATCGTTGGTTGCAACAACTGCGTCCGGACGCCTCGGAAGCCTTTTGGACCGGTGGCGAAGGTGCGATCGCCGCGCGGGCG
>JBCBLJ010001111.1:0-2054 GCA_038520195.1 Planctomycetota bacterium | reverse complement strand
GATGAAGTGGTAAGCGTATGGGACGTTCGGACCGGCGAGGAACTGGATCGGTGGGAACAGTTTGGCCTCACATACCCCTCCTTCCCAATCGACCGCCTCTACGTTCGGTCATCGGTGCTCGTCATGGAAGGATCGAAAGACCGCCAGTGGGTGCTCGAGTGGAACGGAACACGACTTCAGCAACTGACCGGGGACGAGGCCGAAGCGGCCGCGGCAAGTGTTCGAGACGGTCTGGACACCGCGGAGACAGCGATGTGGGATTATGTCGGGTTTCGGACGCAAGCGACCGCGGATGTGGTTGCACTACCCAATGGAAAGCGACTCCAAGTCTCAAAGAACCCTTATGCCGCGAGTCGTTTGCGGATCGTCAGCTCGCGCGATGGCAAGGTGATTCGCCGCAAGACACTGGGCCGTGGGATTGCGGCCTACGGCGGTTGGATCTTGGCGCTGCCGATCATCTGCGTCTGCTTTACGATTCTTCTGGTGATCGACGGTTCCAGTTCGGGGCATCCTAGGAGGATCTACATCGATGGCTTGATTCTATGGCTGTTCGGCGCGGTTCCGTATGTCGCGTGGCGGGCAGATTTGCTCCCGGATCACGTCCGCGAATTGCAACCGCTGCGTTTCATGCCGATGCTGTTGGCTTGGCTCGCTTGTTTTGCGTTCCTCGCATTGGCTGGGACCAACCGTCGTCTTTACACTTGGGCGGCGATCCTCGTCAGCTCAGGATTCGTTTTCTTCTTTCCCGCAGTCGCACTCGCGCTAGGCTGTCGTCAACTCGGCTTTGAGTCACCGATTCAGGTTCGTGACCGTTCGCTCGGAGAGAACAGCGAACGTCGGATTCAATTCGGGATCGGCGATGTGATGCTCGGTACCGCTGCGATCGCGATCTTTATAGCGTTCGGGAGAATGATCTTGGACTGGATGATCGCCGGATTCGGCTACGGCATCGTGCTCCTGTTCGGGTTGCCGGCGTTGAAAAACCGCGTGTTGGCATGGGGTTGGCTTGCCGTCACCGCCTTTGCCAGTTGCAGATGCATGCTGACGCCTCGTCCACAAGACTTTGTTCTCTACACGTTTCCGTGGATGGTGTTGATGGTGTTCGCATTGATTGCGATTTATCGCTATCGCATTGGCGAACATGAGGTCGAACCAGAACCTGATTCGGGCACGGGGCTCGTCGACTAGCGAGTGCGGTACTCGCGGTACCAATTCTCGGCAGCGATTTCGGCTTCGATCGTCGCCGCGATGGGGGCGAGTTGCTTTTCGAAGCGACGCCATTTCTCCACCGATGAGCGATACATCGGCTGGCGGACTTGCCATTTGCTCGGTGTTTGAACGACACGAGCGTTGGACTGGAACTCGAGGCACGCCCCTTCCCATCCGAGACCGCAGTGCGCGAGAAGAGACCGTGTCTCCGCCTCCGGGTTGCCAACCATGGACTCGTAGTCGACCGTGTGGATCCGCATGGGCAACACGCGTTCCCAGTGCCGCATCATACGCCGATAGAGCCGGTGATATTGAACGAGCTGTCCAAGATCGCAGAACGGAGCGCTTAGGTTCTGGCAGTAGCAGGAAGCCAAGACGTCCATCGGGTTGCGGCGGCAATGAACGATGGTTGCATTCGGAAAGAGCGTTGCGACCAAGCCCAACAGCATGAAGTTCGTGGGCATCTTGTCGGTGACATGCCGTTCAGTCGTACGAACTTGGTTCAGTCGTTCGAGGTATTCCATGACGTGTCGCTGAAGGTCCGCCGCAGTCGTCTTCAGGAGGCCGCGGGCTAGCGCACCACGCGTCGAATCGGACGTCTCGCTCGGCCGAGCGTCTTGATCTGAAATGCCGTGATCCCGTGAAATCTCGTGTCGGATTCGATTCCAGTCATTCAATTCACCGGCACCCGCGACCATCGAGTGGCTGCTCAAGATTTGTTCGCACAGTGTCGTGCCGGAACGTGGCATGCCGACGATCAAAATTGGCGTCGCGTCCTCGCTTCCCACCGACCGTCGTCGATGGAACCACTCTTGCGAGAAGAGTTCCTCGGACTCGCGGGCGTT
>JBCBLJ010000604.1:0-5264 GCA_038520195.1 Planctomycetota bacterium | reverse complement strand
GCTGCTTGGAAAAACGGTAACCCGACGCGTGAGCGAGGGATTCCAGCCTTTCCCTCGCTCACGCGTCGGGTTACCAAGCAAGATCAATTCGTTCCCGCAGCACTAGTCCGACGAACGATTGCCGTCACCCAGTGCGCACGATTGATTTTCCATTTGTAAAACCATGCGAGCCGTCGTTAGTGCACGGCCTGATTCTGGCTCTCTCTCTTCGTGCTCGTGCTCAGTATCGCGGTGCTCGCGCACCTAATCGATCGCCACGGCATAGTCTACTGACGGTTCGCTAACGCCGTCAAACTTCATCGGCATTCGAGTCATTATCGAGAGGATTCGTTGTCGGAAATCCTCGCGCGATCTTGGAGGCTTTGTTTGCCGTTGCCCTCGGCGATGTTCAGCGGAATCGGCTGGGAGGCGCAACAGTGATCGCTAGGTGGCGATGGAGTCGGCTCAGCGATATCGAAGCGTCGAACGCAGCTGAAACCTCTTCGATCGACATTCGATAAACGTCAAGTCGATCGTGGTCAAAGATTGGAGCAGTCATGTACGCTGTTTTCGATGACGAGCACGAGCACCGTTTCACTGAGCACGAGCACGATTGCCGGTGCCGTCAGACTTGCGCGACTTCCCTGCCCGACCGTGCCGGCCTTGGAGAATTGCACGTTGACCCTAAAACTTGCCCCCGAGACGTGGGGCTTGGGATCGGTCTGGTGGGCATGTTCTTTTGAAGGTGAATGCCATCGCTCGAAGGCGATCGTCTATCCTCGTCGTAGAACCGGATTCCCCAACGACTCTTCTCTTCGAGACTGACTGTGCCTCGCCTCTCCCTCTTCTTTATCTGCTATGTCGTCGCCTGCGTCGCTGTGCTGTTCTCGCTGATTCTCTCCGCAAATGGTGCCGAACCTGGCGTCGCGAGATGGTTGTTGAACTCGCTCGGCCTGATGTACGGCGGACTCCTGTATGTCAGCGGAACCGCAGCCATTTACGTCAGCATTCGGGTGGCAAGCCGATCGAAATCGCTCGCTGATTTGGCGTCAGCGCTACCGTTTGCTTTTGTCCCAACGCTGATTGGGCTGATCGGCCTGCTGCACGGGTTCATTTCCTTTTCTTCATTGCTGCGCGGTCAACCGACGCCGCCGAAACCCTCGGAGCTGTACTTCGCGCAATCCGTCGCGCTTGCGAGCCCACTCGTCGGGCTTTGTTTCTCGACGATCGCGTTTGTCATCCTCGCGACCGTGATGTTGCGGCGTTCGTCGGTCTTCAACCAAGACAAGCCGGGTAACTGATGGCTCGGCCGAACCCCCTCGAGCACTTGGCTTTATCAAGGGCGCCCTCATCCAAGGGCGTTTTCTTCAACGCCCCAGGTGATTGCACCGCCGACCGAGTGATCTTTCAACCGCTCTGACAAGATTCGAAGAAAGCGTTTCTCACGGCGCAGGATCGGTATGGAGACTTCGTTCTTAGGGTGAGAGGTGCCGAATGGTTGGTGCCCCGTTTTTTGCTCGTTTCGGAGTCGGCCGATGTCTTGGACCACCTTGCGCGCTCGGATCGCTTGTGCCACGGTGTTGTGTGCGGCGGTTTCGTGGGGCTTGCCGACAACGTCCTGCCATGCGGGCGTGACGACTCTCGCGGCCACCGACAGCGGCTTCTTTAACGAGGCTGGTCGGTCGTCCAAAAACGACGGTGTTATTCTCGGCGCGACCCCCGCGACTTTCAACTACTCCGTCGGCGCGATCGACGAAGCCCCGCCGCTTGCGGGTGTCGATGTCAAACGTCGCAACTATTTTACGTTTGATCTGTCCGGCGTTTCCGAGCCGATCATTGGCGCCACGCTTTCGGCTTTCAATCCGATCGGAGGATATGGAAGCCCGGACGCGACCGAAACGTATGAACTGTTCGGCGCATTCGCGAGTCCGCCTCCATCCGGTTCGATGGGCGCGCTCGCGTCGGATCTGGAATCCGTTTACTCGATCTTCGATGCGGGCGAGTTGTCATCCGCGATGATTCTCTATGACGAGATCGTGGGCGGCCCGGGTCCGATCGGGATGATTGAGGTCAGCGCCGCCGACGACGGAACGTTCATCGAGATCTCTCTCAACCCCTTGGGCATCGACTATCTCAACACATTTTCGGGTGGCAAAGTGGTGATTGGAGGCGAGTTGAGTAGTCTCGACGGAATCGACGGCGGGGACGAGTTTCTATTCGGATTCAGTTCACCGGTGATTGCTGGAGTGGTGGATCCGGACCCTGCCATCGCGTCGCCGACGCCAACGCCGACATTGACGCTGACAACGACGGCGGTCCCAGAACCAAGTGTCTCCTTCGCACTCTGTGCTGGCGGACTTTTTCTTTCGATGCGACGCGGGCGTCGACGTCGCTCGTGCCGCAGGGATCAACGAGTGTTGATTGGAGGTGCCAACTAGCTTCACTTACCATTAAGGCCCTTGAGGAGAGGGTGATCGATGTCGGGGGATGTCCTATCTGTTGTTGAAAGTCGCCCTCCCCGCGTTTCGATCACTTTTACGTGATCGAAATGCGACCCTCCCATCCGGGAGGGTGAAGCTCGTACGCACGCACGCAAGCGTTTCTCAGTTCGCGTTCTCTCGTTCCCACGTCTCTCGTGCGGTTCGCTCAGCACCACTTTGATCCAGCGGCCACTGGCTGATCGAGCGGCCACTGCCCTGCCCTGATAGAATTGAGATAGCTTCGCTCGCCTTCGGCAAAGCCGCGACGACTCGCGAAGTTCTCCTCTCGATCGACGGGCGGCATGTTCCACATCAATCAAGACTCCATCGAGGAAGGCGACAACGCGGCGCTTGAAACGGTGTTGCAACGAACCCCGTCGGTGCTCGCGAGTGTGATCCTTCACTTGGTGGTCCTGATTCTGCTCGCGCTGTTGATGATGGCGCGACAAGTCCGTACGGGGCCGCTGGTGATCGAGATCGGCGAGGCGGAATCCGATTCGGTCCCCATCGAGTCGATCTCGATTGAGCCGGTTGAGATCGAGTCATCCTCCGAGCCCATTGAGCAGGAGATGAGCGAGGTCGGTCTTGAGTCGACGGAGGCCGAACGCGTTGAATTCGACGGCGATGAGTTTGATGGCCTGTTCGCTTCGGTCGAACTGAAGGGGTTTTCAAAGGGATTCGCGAAACGGATTCAGGATGCCAAATCCAATGGGATCGAGATCGTCATCGTGTTCGACAGTACGGGAAGCATGGGGAGCGAAATCCAGAATGTGAAGCAACGCATTTTTGAGATTAGCTCCGCGGTGCTGCGAAAGATTCCTCGGGCCAAGTTTTCATTGGTGACGTACCGCGATCAAGGCGATGCGTATCTTGCGCGCGGGATCGAGCTTCAGAATGATCCCCGCCGCATGCTCTACTTTGTCAACGGTGTTCGCGCCGGTGGCGGCGGTGATTCACCGGAAGCCGTTCAAGCGGGGATGCGAGTCGCGATCAATGACAACTCGTATCGGTCCAAAGCTCAGAAGGTGATGATCCTGTTCGGTGATGCCCCACCCCATGAAGCGGACCTGCCCGAATGCCTGACATTCGCCAAGCGGTTTCGAGGCTATGGCAAAGGGCAGGTCCACACGGTCACCTGCCGAGCGTCGACACCGCTACCGGAGTTCTACGCCATCGCGCGTGAGGGTGGCGGCGACGCGTTTGTCATGAATCAAGCGGACCGTTTGATGGAAGAATTGCTGGCACTCGCGTTTGGCCCGAAGAATCGAGAAGAGGTCTTGCGATTCTTTGATGTTGAGACTGTTGAACGGACAAATCAGCGCCGAAGCCGACGGCGAGTTCGCTGATTATCGTCTGGTGGCGTTGTGCGGCATCTGAGTGCCCGTTCCGCGTGTCGGTTTTTCCTCATTGCGCGTGCACGCGTGCTTGAGCGAGGTAGCGAATCCTAGACTTCGATGGAAAACACCGCGTCAACGGTGTTCTCCCGCGAAAGGTATTGGGGCCATCGCCGGTCCGGCCCAACGGGCGAGGAGCACCATGGGCTCATCGGTCATCGCTTCGCGATCTCGAACGCACCACTCGTATGAAAACCGTCAGAACGTACAAGCGGGCTTATTATCGACTGCGGTATCCGTCGTCCATGCGGCCGAAGCTTCGCATCGACTCGATCGAATACGACGTGGTGGAGCTTTCTGAACGTGGCCTGAGAATCATCGGTGGTTCGAGTTTTGACATGCAACCGGAGACACCCATCCATGGCGAGATTCGATTCTCCGATCAATCAACGTCGGAAATCGTTGGCGCGATGATGCGGCGCGACAAAGACGAGATTGTTTTCAGCGTCAGCAGCGGCGTCTCCTACAAACGGATGTTGGAAGAACAGCTCCATATTGTGCACAAGTTTCCTTCGTATTTTTCAAAACCGGAATGACCCAGTCACGCAGACAGTACTACCGACTGCGCTATCCGGCCGGTCGACGCCCCGCCGTGTGGATCGAAGATGGCGAGTACGAATTGGTGGAACTCTCCGAACAGGGAGCGCGGATCGCTTGTCCTGACGGACCATTCGAGATCGGAGCCACCCTTACCGGGGCGGTTCTCTTCAGTGATGGTGAGAACGTGCCATTTGAAGGGAATGTTCTACGGCGCGAAAACACGGAGTTGGTGATCAAGATCGAGATCGGCATCACGCCGAGACGCGTCGTGGCGGAGCAGCGGCTGATCGCGCGTCAGCTCAATTGACGGGTCAGAAACACGGGCTGCTTCGGAAGTGCAGCGTTCGCGTCCCACCGATTGGTAGCCCGGACTCTTAAGGCACTGACTCGGAAGGCGCCGGCTCTCGAGGACCCGAATTTGTCGTTGCCTCGCGGTCCAGTGATCTCGGGCCCGGCTACTGTGGATGGGCCTCGGCACTCTGGTCCAGGAACACGCCGATTTGGCGGAATTTTTCATACCGCGAATCCAACAACTCGTCGATCGGCGTCGATTCGAGATCGGTGAGACACCGTGATAGATAGGACTTCATTCGCGAAGCCATCTGATGATGGTCGCGGTGTGCGCCGCCGAGAGGTTCTTCCAAGACGTCATCAACGATTCCGAGCCGCTTGAGGTGATCGCTGGTGAATCGCAGCGCGGACGCGGCCTTGGGGGCGTGTTCGTGGCTTTTCCATAGGATGCCCGCGCAGCCTTCGGGGCTGATCACGCTGTAGTACGCATGCTGCATCACGGCGATTCGGTCACCGACGCCGATGCCGAGGGCGCCGCCGGAACCACCTTCGCCGATCACGACACAGATGATTGGCGTTC
>JBCBLJ010001025.1:0-2463 GCA_038520195.1 Planctomycetota bacterium | reverse complement strand
CGTGCTTCGGGAAGCCGTTCCCGCCGGTCACGCGGTCCTGGTTGAGCACGCGGAGCGGCCCGAACCCCATGTGGTTCGGGTCGTAGTAGTTCGCGAACGAGAACGTGTGGTACGTGTCGAGCCAGCCGTGGTCGGCGTGTCCTCGGTCGTCGGCCTTTCGAATCGTGATCATCGAGTCGTCTCCAATAAATGTGTGATTGGTGTATAGTTGATGTGTAAAGTGTTTGGGCAAAAAAAGTCACTTTGCCCCGTGTCGAGCCTTTTCGAGCAACCGAATCAACTCGGACAACTCTTTTCTCGCGAGGTGGCCGATCAATTCTTGGTGCATTTCGAGCACCGGTTGGTCCATTTCGTTGAGCAGTTTCGTCCCTTTCTTGGTGACCTCCACGTAGACGACGCGTCGGTCGTTTTCGCACCTGTGCCGGGTCACGAATTCTGCTTTTTCGAGGCGGTCGATCAATCCAGTGATCGCGGGAACGACTTGAATCAGGCGATTGGCGATCTCAAGCGAGGGCAGCGGCTTACCCTCGCCGCGAAGGATCCGAAGCACGTTGTACTGCGATGCGGTCAGCCCGTAGTCCCGGAACAAGCGTCCCATTCGGTTGTGAAACTCGTCGCTGGTCCGCAACAGGTTCAGCGTGGCTTCCTGTTCGGGAGAGTCAAAGGTTCCCTTTTTCTTGAGCTCTCGTTGAAGTCGGCTGTTGGGCATCGCTACGTGGGTTCCTCAGTTCGCATTTAGTTTACATGTAATCTATCGGCGTGTCAATCATTTGGCTTAAGCGAACCTCTCGATTCGCGGCCGGCGAACCTCGGGGACCGGTCGCGTGTCTCCCCCGCACGCGCGGTTCATGGCTCATTTGTTCCAACGAAACCGCGGTCCCAGCAAATTTGAGTGACCCTTGGCGCGGATTGAGACGCAATGGAAGCCGTGCTTTTCACAGGCGCGCCGGCGGCCGGAAAATCGACGTTCTATCGAGAGCGCTTCTTCGCCACTCACGTTCGGGTGAGCCTGGATTTATTGAAGACGCGAAACCGAGAGAGACGGTTGCTCGATTTTTGCTTCGAAACATCGCAGCGCTTCGTCGTCGACAATACCAACCCGACGCATGAGTCGAGAGCTGCTTATCTCTCGAGTGCCGCCGAAGTGGGATTTCGCGTCATCGGTTATTACTTCGAATCGAAGGTGGGCGATTGTTTGAAGCGGAATGCCGATCGAATCGGTCGCGTTCCCGACGTCGCGATTCTCTCGACCGCGAAGAGACTTGAGATTCCCGACAAGTCGGAGGGATTTGATGAGTTGTGGTACGTTCGAATGGTTGAACCTGGATTTCAGGTAGAGGAATGGCGAGATGAAGTTCGATGATCTCGACAGCGAGATGCGGGTCTATGAAACGGCGAGCGACCAGTGCGTGTCGCCGAGCCTGTTCATGGTTGCGCGCCTGGATGGTCGCTGCTTCACGCGGTTGACCAAAGAGTTGTGCGACTTCGAGGTGCCTTTCGATCGACGGTTCAGTGATCTGATGGTTGCAACCGCGCAATCCCTGATGAACTGTGGTTTCAAGGTGCTGTTTGCGTTCACCGAGAGCGATGAAATCTCACTTCTACTTGATCCCCGAGAACGTCAATTTGGTCGCAAGCTGCGCAAATTAAATTCAATCCTCGCGGGAGAAACGAGCGCGCAGTTCTCACTGCGCTTAGGGCGGGCCGCGTCCTTCGACTGCCGGATCTCGCAGTTGCCGAGCGAGGATCGCGTGGTCGACTACTTTCGCTGGAGAAGCCAGGACGCCGCTCGCAACACCCTCAACGCTTGGTGTTACTGGAAGTTGCGTGCGCAGGGTATCAGCAAACGCGCTGCGGCGGATCGATTGACGGGAATGCCCCTGGATCATAAACACGCGTTCCTTCTCTCCTGTGGCATTCGATTTCATGAGCTTCCCGAGTGGCAGCGATGTGGAATCGGGCTGTATTGGAAGGAGTACCGAAAGCCGGCGACCGACCCGCGGACCGACAAACACATTTTTGCGGTCCGGCGGCGAATTCAAGTCGATCGAGAGTTGCCGACGGGAGAAGAATTCGGCGACTTGGTGGGATCGATGTTGTCACCGAACCAGATTCCAAGAGCTTGACATGGGCGCGTCACACGGCGACTTCACGAAATACCCGCGGACGCCGCATCTGTTCGGATCGAAAGGCACGGCCGATGACAAGCATCTCGGCGAAGTTGAATCGATCGAGCTGATCTCCGACCCGACATTGATCGTCGAAGAGAAGATCGACGGCACCAACGTGGGGATTCACTTCACCGAGACCGGCGAGATGGTGCTCCAATGCCGGGGTCACCTGATCACCGAAGGTATGCACCCTCAGTACGACCTGTTTAAGCAATGGGCCGCCGTGCAGCGGAATGTGTTGGAGTCAAAACTGGAGGACCGATTCATCCTTTTCGGTGAATGGGTTTTTGCG
>JBCBLJ010000148.1:0-13301 GCA_038520195.1 Planctomycetota bacterium | reverse complement strand
CCAAGCTGGCGGTAGAGGGCAGCGGCGACGCTGGAACCCTGAACAAAACCGAGCCGATCGGTGACGAGGTAGGAGTGGGGGATGTAGCCCGCGTTCCGGTTGTTGTAGCGAACCGCGGCAGCGTAGCGATTGCGAGCACGCAGAATCTCCCGTGCCCTGTCCGCACGAGCGGCCAGCCGAGCCTGATAGGCGAGAAACGCCGGCGACTGGGTGCCTCGAGCCGACGTGTCGGTGACGACCGGGACATCTTCATCCGGAGGCGCGGGGAGCGAAATCGTCTCGCCGCGGGCCGCACCCTGTCCGGCGGCCGCGAAAACGATCAACAGGAGGACCAAAATGGTTTGAAGACGGAACATGGCTTTGCCTTTCTTTCGGAAGTGAGCGGGTTGAGCGATGTCTGTTTGACGCGATCCGATCCGGCCGCTTTACCTCCGCCAACAAGATTTTTCGTAGTCCTTTTCCAGGCGTACCCCCGATGGAAGATCTTCCACCGATTTCTGATGCGTTTGAGCCTCCGTACTACGCGGTGATTTTCACCAGTCAGCGGACCGATACTGAAGGCGAGCCCTATGCGTCGACGGCCGAGCGAATGGTTGAACTTGCCGCCGAGCAAGACGGATTTCTCGGTGTCGAATCGGTCCGCAATCCAGATGGCTTGGGCATCACTGTTTCGTACTGGAGCACGATGGAAGCCATTGCCGTGTGGCGAGCTCAATCCGAACACCAGCAAGCCCAGGCAAAGGGCCGAGAGACTTGGTACGCAAAGTACGTCGTCCGCGTATGCAAAGTCGAACGCACCTATGGATTCGAAATGGGCTAGCTCGACTGTGCCACGGTCATTGCAAGCAACGTCATTTGGTCCTGGCGGCAATCGTACGTTGAGAAGAAGCGGCCAGCCAATGCATCGAGCGGTTGGCTAGTTCCAACTCGCCCCGTCTTTACCCGCGAGGTGATGCTGGAGGAAGCTGGCGCGACGGGCGTGACGCTCGGCGGTACCGAGGATGCGACCTTGCAGCTTTTGTAGATGCGCCGATTGAGACTGCAGGAACAGCTGATTGATCGTCTTGACGTCGATCTCATCGATGAGGCCGAGGCTGATGCCCAGTCGAATCTTCGAAAGGTGATGCATCGTCTCTTCGCTGCTGATCTTGCGGGCCGTACTCAAGATGCCGCGAGCCCGGCTGACTTCGTCGTGCAAATCGTCGCGGTTGTTTTCGAGGAGGGCCATGCGTGCCTTGCGCTCGTACTCGATGATTCTTGGCGCGACTTCTTCACCGACGAGTGCTAGCAAGTCATTCTCACTGTGACCGAGGGTGATCTGATTGCTAACCTGATAAAAATCGCCGGTGTACTGGGAGCCCTCGCCGTAGAGACCGCGAACGGTCACATTGATTCGTTGCATACTGCGGAAGACGCGATCCATTTGCTCGGTGATCACCAAGGCAGGCAGGTGCAGCATCACGCTGACCCGCAGTCCGGTGCCGACATTCGTCGGGCACGCGGTCAAGTATCCGTAGCGCGGATGGAACGCGTACAGGATGACTTCTTCCAACATGTCATCGAGTCGATTGACTTGGTCCCAAGCATTCTTGAGGTCCAATCCGCTTTTCATCACCTGGATTCGCAGATGATCTTCTTCGTTGACCATCACGCTGTAGCCTTCATCGCTATCGAACGCGACCGCCCGTGAGCCGTCGGATTCGGCGATCTCGCGACTGATCAGTTGGCGTTCGACGAGGAGTTGTCGATCGATCTCCGAGAGCGGCTCCAAGTCGACGTAGTGCGCGGAGTCCCAGCCGTGATCGGCGAGGCTTTCCATGCGAGCTCGAATGGTACGCTCAATGCTGAGTCGATCTTCGTCGGTGCAGCGCCGGATGAACGGGAAGTCGGCCAAATTGCGTGCCAGTCGAATCCGTGTGCTGATCACGATGTCAGACTCGGGGCCCTCACCACGCATCCATTCACCGGTGTAGCGGGCGAGTTGCTCGAAATCCGCTTCACCTTTCAAGAGTCGTCCTCCGAGTCCGAAGGCGTTGTGCGGACAGGGTCTTCCATTCCCTTCAGTTCGTCACGAATTTCGGAAGCACGTTCATAGTCTTCGCGTTCAATCGCTTCCTCCATTTCACGTCGAAGCCCGATCATTCGAGCCAATGAGTCCGCGGTGCCCGCCGATCGAGTCGGCTTCTTACCAACATGCTCGGTCTTATCATGAACGTTGATCAGCAGCGGCTGAAGATCGGATTCGAAATGGGTGTAATCGTAGGGGCATCCGAGCCGTCCGCTGTTTCGGAATTCGAAAAAGCTGATCCCGCAAACCGGACATTCTTTCTGATCGAGCTCCTCCAGCTCGTCCCCGGACTGAGTCAGTTGCTTGGCCAGAGCGCCTGCAATTGCTGACATCGGCTGGTTGGATTCCTTATGCAAAAAGCCTTTAGCGTGCTCTTCACACAGGTGCATCACCTGCGGCCCACCCGGTTCGGTCAGCTCCGTGATGTGGAAAGTTGCCGGCTTTTCGCAAAATTGGCACTTCATGGAAAATCCGATTCGCGATCGGCGGCCAGCGTTTGAATCGGTCAGACGTTCAGTCCGAATTCTATCGCTGCGATGCGTTAAAACCAACCTCCCCTACACGCCGGGGCTCCCCGCGGACAAACTGTTTTTCGGTCCTATCACCGAAAACGTGCCGCAAGCACGCCGCGTCTCCACACCGCCGGACGTTGATGCATCACCCAAGCCCCAGCGAGTTCGCCGCACTCGCGGTCGCACACGACTTTGTCCCCGTCTACCGGCGGATGCTCAGCGATGCGCTGACACCCGTGACGGCCTTTCGTTTGCTGGATCGCCAGTCGCCGGACCAGCAGACGGGGGGCGTTGGTGCGCCGGTGGGCGCCTGTTTGTTTGAGAGCGTGATCGGCGGCGAAAAGGTGGGGCGATACAGCTTTCTCGCCTCTTCGCCGACCCTTCGATTTTCCGCAACCCGAAATGACGTGACGGTCACCGACCTGACCGGTCAAACGAAATCGGAAACCTTCCAAGACCCGGATCCGTTGAATCTGTTTCGTGAACATTTTCAGAAATCCGTCGCGACACTCGAGGAATTGCCACCCTTTGTGGGCGGGGCGATCGGCTACGCGGGCTACGATGTCGTCCGCTATGTCGAGGAACTGCCCAATGCCCCCGAAGACGACCGCGACCTCCCCGACCTCGACTTTTCGTTCTATCACACCCTCTGCGTCTTCGATCATGTTGCCAAGACGATTGACGTCGTTCGACTCGCCGATTGCCGCGGCGTTTCCGCCCCGAGCGATGCCGCGGCGGTCTATTCATCGGCGTGCGACGAAGTAAACGCCACGATCGAGAAACTCGGAGCGAAGGATTCCGATGCCGATCTACGCCCGGCAACCTGGGACGAAGCAACTTGGCGCGCCGAAGCGGACGAGCACCCAATCGAAGTCCAGAGCAACTTCACGCGTGAGTCCTTTTGCGAAGCGGTTCGGGACTGCGTCGAGTACATTCGCGCCGGCGATATTTTTCAGGTCGTGCCCAGCCAGCGTCTCTCGGTCAAGACCGATGTCGACCCATTTGAGATCTATCGCTCCTTGCGGGTCGTCAATCCAAGCCCCTTTATGTTCTATCTTCGCACGCCACAGTGCGTCCTCGTCGGCTGCTCGCCCGAGATCATGTGCCGCGTCGAAGACTCCGTCGTGACCGTGCGACCGCTCGCGGGGACTCGGCGGAGAGGCCGAAGTGAAAAGGAAGACAAAGCTCTCGAGCAAGAACTGTTGGCGGACCCCAAAGAACGCGCCGAACATGTCATGCTCGTTGACCTTGGTCGCAACGATGTCGGCCGTGTCGCCCGCTTCGGCAGCATCGATTTGACGGAGATCATGGTCGTCGAAAGATACAGCCACGTGATGCATATCAGTAGCGAGGTTCAAGGCACGCTTCGCGACGGGCTGGATGCCTTCGACGCGCTCAAAGCCTGCCTTCCCGCCGGAACCGTCTCAGGTGCGCCCAAGGTTCGCGCGATGGAGATCATTGACTCCATCGAACCGCATCGACGCGGCCCCTATGCCGGCGCCGTTGGCTGGATCGACTATCGAGGCAACATGGACACGTGCATCGCGCTGCGGACCATGGTGGTCAAGGATGACACCGTCTATGTCCAAGCCGGCTGCGGGGTCGTCGCTGATAGCGATCCGAACGCCGAATTCGAGGAAACCCTCAACAAGTCCAAGGCCTTGATCTCAGCCATCGAGCTGACCATTCGCCGCCGTGGCACCAAGGGCCAATCGTGATCAACGCAAACGCGCAGCGTGAGTAACACGCGCTGCGTCGCAGCATCGACGACCCTCCAACCAGAATGGTTCTACCGGGTGGGTTGATTTTCCGCTGCGATCGATTGGACTGCGTTATCATAGGCTCAATCTTTGCTTCCATTCGTCCTCGCCACTCACCATCGATGAAGATTCGGTGCCCGAACTGTTCCGCAACACTCTCGCTGGGGCAGCCAGCGCCGGGGCGTTACAAGCCGAAATGCAAGTCTTGCGGCGAACGATTCATCCTCGAGGTCTCCAACGAAGATCCTCCAAAGTTGCGGATCGGTAAGGCAGAGCCGAGCAAACGGCCCAGCGACACCGAACAGCCTGGTTCGTCAAAACCGTCTGCGCCGCGTCCGTTGTCTCGGCGTCCATCGCCACCCGTCGACGAGGCAGTCGACTCGGTCGTCACCGCGCCACAGCACGCCGACGCCGCGCCTCAGCGCGCCGAAGCTTCGGCGACAATGGGAGAAACGAAGGCCGCGTTCGAACAGACGATGGATCAAACCGTCGACACCCCATCGGCGAGGCTTCCCTCGACGGTCGCGAAAAAGGACAACAACAGCGGCTCGGTGGGCGACTTTTCGGTCAAGGTGGGCGCCGGCAAAAAGTCACAGACGCGATCGAACGTGACGGACGCTTCCAGCCGTGGCTCGACAGACTCTTCGGGCGACAGCTCAACGATTCCCGCGAAACTTGGTGGCTACCGGATTCTGCGGATGCTCGGACGCGGCGCGATGGGTGCGGTCTACCAGGCGCGACAAGTCTCGTTGGATCGTGACGTTGCACTGAAGACCATTCGTGGGCGCCTCGCGAACAACCCCACGTCGCTGGCCCGGTTCACACGTGAAGCCTACGCGGCCGCTCAGCTCACGCATCACAACGTCGTCCAGATCTACGACTTCGGCGAAGACAACGGCCAACACTACTTCAGCATGGAGTGGGTGCGTGGCGGTACCCTGAGCGACCTCGTCCGTGAGAAAGGCTGCATCGACCCGAAACTGGCGGCAGGCTACATCGCCCAGGCCGCTCGGGGACTCCAGTTCGCACACCGAAGCGGAATGGTGCACCGTGACGTCAAACCGGGCAACCTGCTTTTGAGCGAGGATGGCGTGGTCAAAGTCGCCGACCTCGGGCTCGTCAAGATCCCCGACGAGTTGGACCCTGAAAGTTCGGGTGACGAAATGGCATCGACCGGTAGTCGCCAGAGCGGCACGCAGGTCACGCTTCAAGGTTCCGCCGTCGGGACCCCCGCCTACATGGCGCCCGAGCAAAGCTCCGATGCGACCTCGGTCGATCACCGCGCGGACATTTATTCGCTCGGATGCAGCCTGTTTTATTTGCTCGCCGGACGATCACCCTACGACGGGACCGTGGTTTCCGAAGTGCTTGAAAAGCATGCTTCGGCGCCGCTGCCTGACCTGAGCGACATCAATCATCGCGTTCCGGCACCATTGGTCCGCGCGGTCGAACGCGCGATGGCAAAGCGAGCGGACGATCGCTATCCGTCCTTGGCCGAGATGATTAAGGATCTCGAAGATTTTCTGGGCATCGAATCCACGACCGGTTTCTCTCCAAGCAGCGATCAAGCGGACCGCTGGGAAGCCATCGCCGCCGCATACGCCAAGTCGCAGGTTCGGATGCGATTTGCGTCACCGTTGGCGTGGACGCTGATCACGATCGCCGCACTCATGACCCTGGTCGTCCCGTTCTATTGGCTTCAGGGAATCCTTCTCGGGCCGAGTCTGTTGCTGGCGGCGATCGCGACCGCAATCGGTCTCGAAATGTCGAGCGGTGGGAACGCCGTCGCGTCGCACCTGCGTCGCTGGATCGGAACGCTCAGCTGGTACGAGACGGGCGTCGGCATCTTTGCCACGGTCGTTGTCCTGGCGGTCACGCTCGTGAGTGGTCTTTGGCTCGGCGTCTTGGTCGGAATCGTGTTTGGCGCCGCACTCGGAGCGGTTTATCACTTTGCGATCCATCGCGTGACAACCAAAAATGGCTCCACCGCTTTGGAAGACGCAAGAAAATTCGTGCGTGACCTGCGGATCAACGGCGCTGAGGAAACCGGACTCCGCGATTTCTTGGCCAGGTACGCCGGCAAGAGTTGGCAAACCGTTTTCGAGGCGCTCTTCGGTTATGACTCGTTGGTCCAAATGCGGTTACGTCTGAAGGATGACGCCGCTTTCGGCGGCCCGACCGAGGGTCGTTCTCTTCGAGACCGCGTTTGCAAGTGGTTGGCCGCGAAGGTCGATGACAAGCAGCACCAACAGCAACAGGCAAAGCTCGCGAAGGTTGAAAAGGAATCGCTGATATCGATGGGCGTCAGCGAAGCGGACGCCCAGCAACGCGGCTGGGTGATGGCCGGCGCGATCATGGAAAATGCGCAGATGCCGATCGGCGCTACGGCACAAAGTGAACGGGCCGCTGCCGACGCGAAACGCGCTCGCATCAAAGCGATGCTGGCCGAAGCACGTAGCGGCCGATACAAGACGCAGAGGGATTACCTGGCACCGGTCAAACTGGCATTCTCAGGTTACTCGCGGATGATCGCCGGTTCGCTTCTGTTAGCGATCTTCGCCCTCGCCGCACAGGCGACGGGACTGCTTAACGAAGACACCGTCCGTGAAATGCGACAGCAAGTTCAGGATGGCTCGCTGAATCTGGAGACACTTCCGAGTGACGCGACAACCGATTCGTTGGGACGATCGACGAGTGTTTGGTCGGTCGGTGTCGCGGGCCTGCTGCTGTGCTGCTCCGCGTTCGTCTCCGGATGGCGAATGTCACCGTTTGCGATCGTGGCAACGCTCGTGATTCTTTTCGGTGCCGGTTTTGGAGTCCCCGCCGTCGGCTCGATCCCGGCATGGATCATTGCGGTGGGCGTCGGAGCCGTGATTTATGTTCCGGGTATCCTCTTCGGCGAGCGGCAATAAAAAACGGCCCGCGATGCGGACCGTTTTTTGTCTGACGAACAAAGCAGCAGTGATGCCACTCAGATCATTTCTTTCAAACCCTTGAGCGGACGGATCACGACTTTCTTGCTGGCCGGCTTCGGCTTCAGCCAGATTTCGCTGCCGTCCGAAGGATTGCGGCCCTTTCGCTTGGGCTTGGCCGGAACATCCTTGCGTTGAATCTTGCAAAGTCCCGGAATGGTGAATGCGCCCGAGCCGTTGCGACCCATTTCGCGGGAAATCTCGTCTGTCATCGCGTCAAAGACGGCCGCGACGTCCTTCTTGGACAATTCGGTCGTCTCAGCGATGTTGGCGATGATCTGGGTCTTCGTCGGAGCTTTCGGCGGAGCTTTAGCCATTTGGGCGAACCTTTTCTGATTATCTGTACAGGAACGTGGGATGGGGATTTTGACGATCCCTTAGATTCTGACGGGCCAAGTTTGATGCGCCGCACAATGTTGACGCAACCCGGCTTAGAGCTATTGAGCCCGTGTTTTCCGGGGTTTGCGGCGATTCGAGGCCATCAACACCGTAGGTCGATTCCCGCGCTTGGCGCGAATCGAATGCCGAAAAATCGCGAGAAGTCCCGCGTTTTACGGGTTTTTCGCCACAATACGCCGCCTGAACGCGAGGATCCGGGGCACAAAAGTACCTCGACCCAAATCGGATTGGGCCGGGAAAACACGGGATATTTTTTCTTCTTAGCGTCGACGAAATCGCTCAGAAACGACGACGCAACACGCGGTCCACACGCTCCGCCGACAGTGGCGAAGTCGAATCTTCCGTGTCTGCTTCTTCGGATTCGACGCTCGTTGTGTCCGATTCGGCCGCCGTCGGGGTCGTTCGAACGGACGAGGATGAGAGCGTGCGACGGGAACTCAGCCGAGAAGACAGCGGCGGGGGATCGTTTTCAACGACACTCTCGCCCTCGGGCTCCGACTCTGATGGAAGCGAAAGGATCGGCGCCGCGACATCTTCTACTCCCGTCGCGGCGGTCACCGCTTCGCCCTCGCCGGAGACTTCGGTGGTTAGGCCGTCGGTGACGCCATCGGAGGCTTCGGCGGTGGGTGCGTCTTCGGATGCCTCGACGATGGGTTCGCCTTCGGCCGCCGTCGTACTGCCGGAGACGGTGGTCGGCGTGAAGCTCACCTCCTCGACATCGATTCGGTAGAGACGCAGATCACCGACCCGTCCACGGTCATGCACCACGTCCCCAGCCGACGTGAGCACCGATCCAGAGATATCCGAGTCGGTGTCATCCCGCCCGTCGATGGAGAGCGAGGTGCCACCGTCATTGAGAGTGACCGACGGGTTGAGGATCGTTGCCGCCGCGTCCGCAGAGGCTTGTGTCACGACCGCAGACTGTCCCGGTTCCACGGCGACAAGAACCGATTGCCGTGGCGCCGAACCGAGCCAGTCTTGGATCGAAAGAAACTCGGGCTTCAGCCGACCCAGGGACGACTCGACGATCGTGTCGCCATCAGCGCTTTGACTGCTGACCGGAATCAACTGTGCTTCATCGCCGCCGGTGAAGAACGGAATCGCGGGAACCTCAATCTGGTACTCACCCGGCAATAGGTTGACGAACGCCAATTCGCTTCCGGTGTCGCTCAGTTGTCCCGTCACATCCACCGCATCGCCGAGAATGTTTTGACCGGTCAAGCGAACCGAATCTCCGAGCGTCTGCGCTTGGGTGCCGGTAAACCGCAACATCACATCACGTTCGGTAAAGTCCTCGACGTTGATCGTGACCGTTCCGTTGCTATCCGTTCCGCTACCGTCGGAAACGCTATAGGTGAATGTATCGGTCCCCGTAAACGTATCGCTCGGCGGTGTGTAGAGCACATTGCCGTCGGAGTCGATTCGCGCGGTTCCTCCCGCGGTGGGTGTCCCAAGGTTCGTAATGGTCAATGTCTCCGACGCGCCATCAACGTTCTCCGGCAGGTCCGAAAGCGAGAGGACGAGGGATTCACCGCTTCCTCGCACAACCGTCCTCGTCGGGTCGAGTACCGGTGGAGTGTCGTTGATCGCGTTGACCGTGAAGGTCACGTTGCCGGTCGCCAAGCCGCCGCCGGTGTCTCGAATCGAATAGCTAACCGTTTCGGTGCCAAAGAAGTTTGGCGCCGGCGTGTAGAAGAACTGCAACCCATCGGCACTGATTCGCGCCGTACCGCCTTGGCTGGGCGTCCCCACGCTGTCGATCACAAACGATTCGTTGTCCGCATCGGTCGTGTCGTTGGCCAACAAATCGTATTCGTCTTCCGATGCGTCTTCGTCGATCGTGAACGAATCATCCACGGCTGTCGGCGGATCGTTCGCGGTGTTGACGGTGACCGTCGAGGTGACCGTCACACTGTCGGTGCCATCGCTCACGGTGTACGTGAATGTGTCGGTTCCCGTGAATCCGGTCGCGGGGGTGTAGTCGATCGCCAACGAGTCAGACGAAACCACGACCGTTGCTCCGGTGCCACTTTGAGCGCCGGTCACGGTGAGTGTTTCACCCGTGTCAGGTGCGATCGAATCGTTGCCTAAAACATCCAAACGGTTCGCCGACGTGCCTTCAACAACGGTGAACGAGTCCGCGACTCCGGTGGGCGGATCATTGACCGCGGTCACGTTCACCGTAACCGTGGCAGTCGACTGGGCTCCGGACGAGTTGCCGGCGACATAAGTGAACACGGTACTTCCATTGAAGTCCGCATCAGGCGTGAACGACACCGTCCCCGAGTCAAGCGTTACCGCTCCGCCGGAAGTCGGCTGGTTTACGGAAACCACTTGCAGCGTTGATCCGGTCGTGGTGTCATTCGCAAGCACATTGATGGTCGTCGCGGAAGCGTCTTCGTCGATCGTGATCGAGTCATCACTGAGCGTAAAGTCCAAGCCCACCGTCAGGGCCAAGCTACCGAACAACACGTCGTTCGCCGGAATCTGTTCGTCGACTCCGAACAGCAAGATCTCACTGCCGACCGCATCCGCCTCCTCACTGCGGATATTCACCGATCCAGCGGCGACGGCTTCGAATGGAATCCGAGCGATCAGCGATTCCGCCTCGTTGCTCGCGGTCGTGCGCGCCGAAGCGGCCCCGAGTTCGTCGATCAAACCGTCGGTAAAGACGCCTGTCGGCGCTAGCGTAAAGTCACCGATCCGCTCAATGGTCTCGTCGCTGGGCCGCACAACCGAGGAGTCAAACAAAATGTCCGCGTAAAGTGCGAAGACGCCGTCGCGAGAGAACCCGTCGCGTGCATCAATACCGACAAACTCCAGGGTGAAGTCCTGCCCGACGCTGAGCGATGTGATCTCATTACCGCTCGAGTCGCGAGCGATCAGCCTGACTTCGGCGAGCGGTTCACCCGACACGGTCACCGTGAATGTCTCCGAGCGAGTGTTGCCCGCGACGTCGGTGGTCTGAACGGTAAAGTCGTTGTCGCCGACATCGGCAGTCCCGGGCGTCCACTCGATCACCCCCGACCCCGAGTTGATTGACGAGCCCGACGGTGCGGAGGTCAACACGTAGGTGATCGAACCCTCTTCGTCACTGATCAAGTCGGTCGTGTACAACCGGTCGACATTGCCACGCGTGTTTGCGCTCGAGATCACCGAAGTGGGCGCGGTGGAGTCGTAGGTCACGCTGATCGACGAGGACTGCTCACTCGTAACACCGTTGAGCGTCTGCCGCGCCGCGATCTGATAATCGCCGTCACCCAGCGCCGCAATGTTGCTGGTTTCAATCGTCACACTGGTTCCGCTCGAAACCGCTTCGCCCACCACAGCCGAGGTTTGTACATTGACCAGCTGCACCGTCGCACCGTTTTCGACCCCATCGACGGTAAACGCCAGCGTGCCGGCATTGGTGATGTTGTCACTGTCGCTAGCGCCCGTATCACTGCTCGCCCGCAAGTCCACCGACGTCGGTGCTGTCGGACCGCCTTGCTCGGCTTCAAAGTTGAATGTAAGCCTTTGATTGTCGCTATCGTTCGCACCATTGCCGACGACGCCGGGACCCGGTCGGACGGTCGCGATCACGTCGACGGTTCCCGTAAAGCCCGTTGCCGGAGTCACCGTCAGTAAACCATTTTGATCAACCGATGCGGTCGCTCCCGTACCACCGGTCGCCACGGCAGCCGAGTAAGTCACCGCGTCGCCTTCGACATCAGTGCTCGAGAGCTGAAGATCGGCCGACGTGTCGGGGTCAAAACGGTCCGGTACCGTCACATCATTGAGGAACGGTTGGCTGTTGGAGGGATCGTTATTGACGTCGACCTGGAACGTTTCGCTATGTGTATTGCCGTCGCCATCGGAAACCGTCACCGTCACATTGGTCGATCCGATGCCGCTTCCGGTGGGACGCAACATGATCAACGAGTTCTCGGTGTCGTTGAAGACTTCAATCGTGTTGATCGCAATGTCCGTCGTTGGACGATCGCTGCTGTTGACCGCGTGCTCGCTAATCGCATCGCGAACGTCCTCGCCCTCAATCAACTGGCCAAAGACGCTGTGGTTGAAATCCAAGAATCGGGTGGGCACCTCGGTCACGAAAAACTGCGAGTTGTTCGTGTCGTCGGTCGATTTGGCGAAAGACAACACACCACTTCGGTTGTGCTGTAGATCGGGATGGAAATCATCATCGAAGTCGGGCAACGTCGAGCCGCTGGTTCCCGTCCCAGTCGGATCGCCACCCTGGATCACAAAGTCATCGATCACCCGGTGAAAGATGATGTCATCGTAGAAACCGGCTTCCGCTAGCTCGATCACGCGTCCGGACGCCGTTGGCGCACGCTGCTCGAACAGTTGGAAGATCATGTCGCCATAGGTTTCCATGTCGATTCGAATCGACCGGTTGCCCGTGATGACAACCGCTTCGAGCAGGCTCGGGTCGGCGACCGAGACGCTAACGGTCAACGCGTCTCCATTTGGATCGTACGCATCGATCGGAATGTGAAGCGGCGAACCGATCAACGCCGTTTGATTGCCGATGTCCTCAAACGTCGGCTCTTCACTCTGAGGAATCGCGACGCCGCTTCGATCGCTCAGTTGCTGCAGCGTGAGCACGCCTTCAGCCCGCGTCTGGTCCGGGAAGACCCATGTCGGATACGCCGTGATGTTGTTGTCGATCGCGATCTGGCCGGCCGAGCGGTCGGGGTTGGTGACCTCGATAAATGGCAAATCGTCGCTGCCGTCTTGAAACAGCTGCTTTTGCTCGGTGCACGCCGGGCACCAATCGGCCCCGTAAAAGATCACTCCGGCCGCCGCCAAATCCTCGGCAAATTGCACGAGGTCCGGAGCCGGTTCGCCCTCCGCTTCGGAAACAGCGACCAGTGCGGGCGCGGCCGGCGCGGCGGCAACGATTTCGCTTTCCACCTGATGGGGGCCCATCACGTCGGCTCCGACGATTTCGACGTCGCCGGCGAGTAATTGTCGCTGTTCGAGACCTTGCACCCGCAAGCGATCCGCCCGCTGGTCGGGTCGCTTCGGCGACTCGCCAAACCACAAACGATGCAAAAGTCGAGAAAGTCTGCCCCGACGACCCCGAGCTTCACGAGAACGCGCCATTTCTTCGTCCAGATGAGATTGCATGAGATGAGGTACCGAAAGTCCCAGAATATTCGCCGTCGTCGTCTTGGCTGGAATTCCCCGCCATCTCTTGGGGCATTCGGCAGCAGATGCAGCCACACTGAGAAAATCCGGCAAAACCACTAGGGTTTCACACCCAAGTGTTCGACTCACGGTCGGGTGATTTGGTTCCGGTTAATTTGTGGCCAATCACCCGCCGCAACGAAAATGCGTTTGTGACCGGTTCGACCCGCCAAAATTCATCGCGACCGCCAATCTCAAAGGCCGAACACCGCGGGGAATTGCACGCGGGAATCGCAAAAGAAGACTTTTGTCCACCTTCCGGATGCTCTCTCCCCAGGTTCGCCCATCGCCGCCCTCGGGTCCGGCGCCAGCATTAGCGCCCGTCCGGTTCTTCCTTCCTGCACTGTCCCCGGCGATGTGCACTGTCCCCGGCGATGTGCACTGTCCCCGGCGATGT
>JBCBLJ010000441.1:0-6921 GCA_038520195.1 Planctomycetota bacterium | reverse complement strand
GCCGCGGCGGAAGCAATTGATAATGTATTCCGGATCTTGTTTTGTACCGTAAAGCCGATGCGAATGATGGTCCCGATGATGCGCCGAGTAGAACGGAGAGGGAGCAAGCATCAAGACGCCCGCCACCAGATTCCAGGTGACCTTGAACGCCTTCATTTCGTGTTCGCCGAGATGCGCGACCTCATGAATCAGCGATCCAGCGCGATAAAGCCAAAAGACCGCAAGAGGAAACAAGACCGTCCACTGAAGCACCGATGGCGTCGCCACCAGGAACAGTGTGGCGAACAGATAGGCGAGCGTCGTGCTTACCAGAAAATCTCGCCAGTAAATCCAAGGCGAGTGGTGAAAGAAATCCGTTTCTGCGTTCCGGATGGCAGCCTTGGAATCCCGAACCCACTGGTCTGAATGCGGCACAAAAGTGTTCCCGATTTGGAATGTCGCACGCCCATCAAGAAAAGCCGGTTCACGAGGCGGCGTGTTAGCTCGATCAGCCTACGAAGCACCCGTCTCGGCGAAAGCCCAGATCTGCAGAAGGGCCCGAAATAACCGTAATTCGCAAAACTGATGGCGCTCCAACCCCCGTCAAGTGGACCGTTTGTGTCTCGGCGGACAAAGAATGCATTCGACGCCTTCATTGATTCACGCCATTTGCGGGTCAGCGCTTAGCTAGCGTGAAGGCCATTTCCAGCCTCGCTGAGAGATCAGGTCGGCTCCCTCCACGATGGTTTCGCCAAGTCGTTTCTGCAGTCGGATTCGCACGCAGATCGGATCCGACTGAAGCATTTCGGTCAACCGGCTGTCATGGCTCACGACGATGATTTGGCTACGCTCGGCGGCACTCAAGATCAGTCGACCTAGGGCTCGGATCAAATCCGGATGGAGACTCGCTTCCGGTTCGTTCAGTACCAACAACTCGGGCGGTCTTGGTGAGAACAAAGCGGTGGCGAGCAATAAGTATCGTAACGTTCCATCCGAAAGTTCCGATGCCGAGAGCTCTCGAAGCATTCCGGGCTGCTCAAGGCTCAATCGCAGCCCCGATCCGTCACGAGTGACAAGCACTTCGGATCCGGGAAAGGCATCCTCGATTGATTGGCTGAAGCCTTCGGCGTCGCCGATCTCAAAAATCGTTTGAACCGCGGCAGCCAGGTCAGAGCCATCGTGCGACATGACGGGGGTCATGGTGCACAGCGAAGTTCGACGAGCCGGCGCTTCGGTGTCCGTCCGAAATGAATCATAGAATCGCCATGAAGCGAGCGTCTCACGAAGGACAACCAACTCGGGCGCCGTGAAAGGGTCTGCGAACTCCGTGAGCATGCTCTTTTGTGGCGTCAGCGGGCGGTCGATGTCTTTCCACGTCCCCTTGATCGGACGACAGCGGAGCGTCGAGCGGTTTCGATCCACGCAAAGGTTTCGTGCTTCGAGCGATGTTCCTCGCCACAGGCATTCGCGTTTCATCTCAGGGTCAGTAGCGAACATGGAGTTGTCGTCAGGCACGGGCAAGCCCAAGTCGAAACAGTAGCTGTACGGCGACGCGGTAAAGCCCAGTCGCAAGCTCACCGGGTTCTTGCGAACCGCTCCCTGAATAGGAACTTGTCCTTTGAGCATCTCAGGTGAAATCACTTCTGGGCCAGCCCACAGAACTGACGACAGTCCTCCTTCCCGTGCGAGTGAGGAAGCGAATCGATCGGTTGCCGCGTCGCTCAACAATCGCAGTGCTCGATACAAACTTGTCTTGCCGCTGCCGTTTGCTCCCGTGACGAGGTTCAACGATCCGAGCCGTAGTACCGCGGACCGAATCGAACGGTAACCTGCGATCGCAAGTCGATCGATCATGAGGGAAACGAACTCACGGATTTCAATTCATCATTCCGCATGGTGACGCCGTTGCTCAGCTCAACTTGGCCAGTGGCGCCATGCCGCGCGACACGACCAGATCAACAAGCAGAGTGCACCAGCGACAAGGATGACGATCATGGAATGACGCGCAGGAGCAGCACTCGAACGACCGGAGGGAGGAGCCTTGGCTTCGCCCATTGAGCGCGTGGCGGCTTTGCCCGGTGGTATCGTGATCGGACCGGATTCCGTGGCGGTACCAGTCTCCGACACAATGATCTCATCGCCCAGCAAATCCCGCCAATTGCAATCCAAAATCAAGTCGATGCCCGGGTTGAGGGCTTTGACGCTACAGCTGCATTCGCCAAACAAGTAGCTGCAGGCTCTTGGCACGGATTCATCGTTAAATGAACTCATGGGGAGCGGCTCGATCATCCGTCCTCGCCCGAAGACGGGCGTCGTGCAAGGAGCCATCTCCGCTTCCGCGAGTCCCTGTACCATCGCGCGTAGCGCCCACTCGGTCGGGTCGTTGTGTTTCAGAACGACGATCGAGAATTCAACCCGCAACGGAAGATCGCAACGCAGGACGTCATCCATCGAAAGTGTGGCATCCTGCTCAAACGCCGACGCGGCGTCCCGCCGTCGAATCACGCCTTCGGGGATCGTCGTCTTGGACTGCGCTTCCTCGAGTGCCAGCTCCAACTTTCGAAGGCTTTGCGAGTTTTCGGCTTCATCCTCCCCTTCGATAAGGACCCAAACCGCAGAGACTCCCGAACGAAGTTTACGAGCGATCTGTTCCCGCAGCGGCGAATGACGCCACGAATCAACGTTCTCTGCCGTCAAGTCGCCGCTCCAGCAGAGTCTTCGCCAACCCGTCTTGTACTCGGGATAGAACACCTGCAGCACAGGCACCTGATCCGTGTTCTCGAGGCCATCCACGGACCAAAACTCCGCTTCGGTGAGTTTCGATAGATCGGTGATCTCGACACGAACGTTTGCGTCGGAGGATCGCAGCACTTCCAGAGCTTGAAGCGCGTCTTCAGTTTTGGGGTCGGGCGCTCCATCGATAATGGCGACCACGGTGTAGCGGTCGGCAGGCCATCGTTCGAGTGCGTAACGGAACACGGGGACCTTGCATGCCCAAATGCTCGTAGCGAACGTCAACGATGCGAGAAGAGCGAGCGAACCTGTGCGAGACGGCATCATTGGCTGTTGGTGAACGCGTAGATGTGACCGAGCCCGGTGCTCACAAACAGCCGGCCGTTCGCAACCGCCAACCCATGTGCGACACCCTCCACCGAGTGCACCCAGAGAAGCTTGCCATCGAGGGAACCATACGCGCGGACTTCACCATCGAGCCCCACAAGGATCGCACTGCCCGCTTTCACGAAGCCATGTGGCGGCGGGCATTCCACTTCCCACTGCCATGCATCGGCTTGCCTTTTCTGAGCCGCCGCCAAACGGGTTTGTGCTTGCCGCTTCACCGTTTCATCCGTCAGCTTCTTGTCGCTGAGGGTCGCACGTTGTTTTGAAGCCACCAGTTGACCGGCGACGAATTCCGCGCGGTCGAGCATTTTGAGCTTCCCACCGCTGGGGATCCAGGCCTTCGCCCCGTCGACGAGGATTCGGTTGGTGCCTCCGAAGGTTGCCACACGGCGCTTGCTCGCCGCATCGGCGATTCGGATTTGGTCCGTCGACTCCTTCTGAGTTTGCGGTCCAGCGAGCAGCATTTCGTCTTCGGTGAGCACGCAAAAAACACCGCCTGCTTCACCGATCGCACCGAGTGCATTGCCGGTGTTCAAATCGAACGAGAGCGGGGCTGCTCGACCTTGCGGGACGTAAATGCGTTCGGACGAAGCCAGCAACGCGCCTTGAAGCGTGACGCCGTCGATCGCTATGTGGAAACAGTGTTGGTCGCCGAGTTTTCCGTCGACCGCGCTGACACTCAACAGGTAGGACGGTTCCCACGGGACGAGCGAGGCCCCAAAGATCGCCTTGCCGCCTTGAAGAAGCACGCCTGTCCGGATCGGCCACATCGAAAGCAGCTTGCGATTACTCGTCACGTATCGGTTTTCGGCCGACGCGCAGAGCTTCCAGATCAAATCACCGTTCTCTTGACCGCAGCAATAAACGTGGCCGTCGTCCGACCCAAAATAGGCTCGCCCTTGATCCAGGCTCGGCGGGAATCGTACGGCGGAATCGGTGAAAAAGACCCATCGCTCTTCACCGCTTTCGGCATCGAGTGCATGAACCGCGTCATCGACCGATGAGCCGTAGAAGACTTGGTCGCCGCTCGCAGTCACGTAGAAACACGGATCAAAGTTCCGCATCGACTGAAGTCCGCGATTGCCCGAGTAGGCGTCCCATTTTGCGGGGCCCGTCCAGGCCGTCTGGGGGTGGTGCTTTGATCGCCGCACCCAGGTCTCTCGCAGTGGAAACGACAACGCTTCGGTCGTCACGCCGCTCCGCCGAGCATCATGACGATAGGTCGGCCAATCCTCCGCCAGGGCGCTCGTCGTCGTGGTCGCAAGGACCAACGCGATGATCCGCAACACGCTTGGGTTCATCGTTCCACCGTTACTGTGGGAGCAAAACCGATCGATGTTTCCATCCAACCGCCGCAGGAACAACCGCCGCCGCCCTCCGGTGAAAAAAGCATGCCTTGCGCCGGAATGGTGCTCAACCAGCAACTCGGGCGCAGACGCGTGAACTCGCTGGTCGTATCGCTATCGAGCGACCACAGCGTGACGGGGCCCGTGCCGCCGCGATAGATAATCGAGTTTCCCGCCCCCACCGGTGTCGCACATCCGCGTCGCTTGCCGAGCGTGCCGGACTGAAGGAGCCTCCCATCGGCAGCATCCAGGATGTGAGGCTGGACGAGCAACTTGCCATTCATCAGCACGGCATGTTGCACGTGGGCTCCGTGATGGTCTTCTGGCCAGTTTGCCGACCGTTGCCATCGCATCGAGCCCGTTTCCCCATCGAAGGAAGCGAAATGGAATTGGTTCTTGCCCGAGGTTTGCAAAACGAATTGCTTCTCGTCGGCGATCCCGAAACTAATGATGCACTCGTGATCCTGAGGAAGAACCTTCGATCTCCAGAGTTGTTTTCCAGTTTGCAAGTCCAAGCAAACGACCGATGCGTTGCTCCAAATACGATCGTTAGTCAGCTTGCCCGTATCGGAGTTTTTCAGCGTGGGGTCGTCCACTTGAACAAAGTAAACATGATCGCCGTGAATCGTGATGGTCGAGTGGACAACCGCGTCGGCGGAGTGTTCCCAATCGATGTTGCCGTACTTTTTGTCGTAAGCCACGATCGCGTCGCCACACACCTTGGCGGTTGCGGCGTCATCCTTGCCATCGTACCAAGACGCCTTGTCCCAGAAGTTTGAATAGGAACTGCCCTTCTTGACCGCCGTCCCGATGATCCGTTCGCTGGTGACCGCGACATAGCCCCATTCGTGTTTCGCTTGCATCGATTCGGGTAGCGACATCGTTTTCTTCATCTCGCCGTTGCTCGCGTCGATCACCCACAACGCATCATTGACGGCAGCGTAGACATGCAAGTCATCGGCGCACCAATTGGCGCTGTCACGCGGAATGTTGACGCGTCGAAGGTCAGGAATCTCGAGCGACCAAAGAACCGCGCCGTTGAACGCGTCCAACGCGATCATGCGATTCATTCCCTGGTGAAAGAGCCGTCCACCGACCGCAAGCGGTGCCGGCATCCGGGGGTTTCGATCGATCCCAAAGTCAGCTCCCGGTTTCCCGATCCACTTCACTTTCAAATCGCTCGTCTTGTCGACGCCGCCGAGCCGCTCACCGGAGTACGAAGTATTCGAAACGGATCCGTACTGATGGCCCCACGCGGCCAGTTCAGCGGGCTCGCGACGTTCACCGAGGAAAACGCCTCGGTCCATTCTCGACCACGCGAATGCTTCATGGTCCGGTTCCGCGCCGACGACGACAATCCTGCCTCGCGGATTGAGCAGCCGCAGTGAATCATCGAGTTGTGCGTTATCCGTCACGACAACGTTCGCGAAGGAGGCGGGAAGGATGGACCGCCGCTGAACCGAGAGTCGAACCCCGTACTTCGCTTCTTCATACCAACGCTCTCGAAGCGGTCGCATCGATGCACCCTCACCGACCGCATACGTCACCGTCATCGTCGATTGTGCGGCGATTGATTCAGCCCAACGCGAATCGACGGCGTCAGTGACGACCGCATAGCCGCCGAGTTGATCGAGTCGATCAATGACCGCAAAGGATTCATCCAAGGGATCGACCGACGGCAGCCGAGCAGGCGTGTAGTTCATCGCGCCTTCCAGTCGGTAAACCTCACTGAAGGACCGCTGGTTCCCACGTCGCACGCCAAACCGGTACCAATAGTCCTGGCCAGGTTGCAGGTTCTCCAGCACGACTCGATGGTAACTGCCCGATGAATCCGATGCCGCAACACTGCCGAGCTTACGAGTGGTCCCGTACGCGACGACCGAAGGGCCGGGGATCGTCGACTCCCACCGGAACTCCGCACTCGTCGGAGTGAGGAACCGAACGCCTGGACGCACTTGAAAGAATTCCGGTTTGGTGGATTGGCCGGTTGCTTCTTGGGCGACCGACTCGACCGGCAGCCCCAGAGCGATGATCCACACCGCACCAAGAACCCAACGTGTTGCACGACTGCCTGTCATCATTGCAAGCCAATGGGTGAGAAAGATGAAGTAGGCGACTTATGGTCACCCGCATGTGCAGCCGCTAGTTCGTGCGTCGGTCACACCGCCGGCGAGCAGTTCATCGCTGATTTCCAATGTACTCGAAGCCATCGCCGAGGGAAAATCCACCAGTCGAGCGACATGCGTTGTTTGTCGGCGTTGCAGTCAGCAGGTCGACAGGCGATCGCCCGCGGTCTTTGCAATTGAGCGATACCGTGCTCCGTTGCGCCTCTTTGGTTATCGGATTCGGTTATTCTCTAGCAAGGAAGAACGTGGCAGCAGTTGGTGTGCGAGATCTATCGAGATGAACGAAGAGGTTATCAGAGCGTTAACAAGAAGCGAGATTCGAGGATTCGTTGATGACAACGCCAAGCAGT
>JBCBLJ010000765.1:0-4070 GCA_038520195.1 Planctomycetota bacterium | reverse complement strand
CGCAAAAACGCGGAGCGTCACTTCCAGCGGCGAGTTTTGAAGTGAACTCGTCCGTTGGTAGCCACGCACCGCGTCTTAGTTTGGTGCTCGCTAAACCTCGTCCGCCATCGCCGCAACTTAGTTTGGCTCGAGCAGATCGCGTCAATGTTGTTGCTATATTTGTACCGACTTGCTACTCGAAGTCAACTCTCGAAACCAATGGCCGACAACGTGCGAATCGACAACGCACAACTAAACAAATGAATCTTGACGACTTTGTGGAACTACCAGACGTCTCATCTCCGATGAGATGGACTGGCAATTGTTTACTAACGTACGCACGACAAAGAATGCGTGAATTTGTTGGTCACGTGCAAAACATCCAAGACCAACGATTCACAACTCCGGGTCGACTTCAACGCATTACCGCTTCCGCCACACTTGTGCGCAACTGCCTAAAGCATCTGCTAAATGGGCGATTCTTCCAAGCTTACGAGGCTTTTCGCGATGGCGCTCCCAACCTGCCGATCAGAATTGAGACGATTGGCTGCCCCATGCAAAACAGATCACGTTTCAAACCCTGCTTTTTTCGATTTCGACCTGGACTTCACACCGAGCGTTCCGAACTCTTCCACATTCCGTTTGGCGTCCGCCATCGAGTAGGTGCGCAACGTTTCAGTATCCCTGGTATTCCCTGTCTGTATTTTGGCGGGAGTACGTACACATCTTGGAAGGAACTAAAAAGTCCGTCATTTTCAAATCTTTCCGTTTCGGCATTCTGGTTAGCGCATGGATCGAAACTTGATCTCCTAGATCTATCAGTTCCACTGACTGCGCTTCACAACGTTGCAACGTAAACAAGCACCCCGCACGCAACGACCAAAGGAGTTCTATGACGACTTGATTCACGCAATCGAGTTGTGGCCGTTGGTGTCTTTTTGTGGGATTAGAGTAAGGGAACCCGATCAGCAGTTCACTCCCGAGCATCTTTTTCCCCAACTTGTTCTTCAGTGGGCGATTGAGGAGAAGCAATTGGATGGTGTGGTATTCCAGTCCACTCGGGTTGATCATCCCACACATAAAAGCCTGTTGGAGCTACCTAGCTTCGCGATTCCTGCGAAGAAGATAGCGACCAGCGGGTTCTGCCCGAATCTAAGTGACAAATTTCGACTAACGCGGCCCATCGGCTGGGAGGCCCTTCTCGCACAGCGCCACGGAAGAGAGGGACCATTCCGTTTCCATACTCGCAATCAAGGATTTGCGCTGGAAGTGTCGCCTGAGTTCGTCGCTCGATACGAAGATTCGACTTTTGCCCTGGTGGACGACACGCTCATGAAGAAGTGCAAAGCCCTTTTGCCCAACGAAGATTCAGCCGCGGTTTAGCAATTTGTCATGCAAGGAACGAGTGAATGTTGTTTGGCGTTCAGGCAACGTCGGACGAGCGTTGTTCATTTCCGCACTCGGACTCGATTTCCGACTGTGAATCGACCAAACTTTGCAACCGTTGCTCTTGCCGCGATCGCCGACGCTTAGCCTGACTACTCCGAATCTTCTCGGCTTGTTGCATCACGATTTGATCGATCGATGCGATCCCGTCGATCAATCCCGTGTCGACCGCTTCGTCCGCTCGCATCACTTCGCCGCCGCCAAACTTCTTCGCCACGCTGGCGACGGACACTTTCCGATTGCGGGCCATCGCTTCGTCGAATTTCCGTTGCGATTCGGTGATTCGGTCCTCGAGCGTTTGCTTCATCGCATCCGTCAATGGTTCGACACCCGTAAACCGGTTCTTCAGTTCCGGCGTCCGGAGATACGTGACGTCAATGCCAGCCTCCTCGAGATACTTGTGGTAAGACGTGTAGCTGATGATCGTCCCGATCGATCCGCTGTACGCCGACGGGATCGAGTAAACCTGTTCGGCGGCCGTCGCGACGTAGGTCGCCGCCGACGCCATCAAGTCGTCGACGCACGTCAAAATCGTTGTCCGCTCATCTTCGCGGATGCTGAAAATGATGTCCGACAGCTCGGGCGTACCGGTCACACTCCCGCCTGGTGAGTTGACAAGCAAGATGATCGTGTGAACCGCCGGATCCGCGTTCAACTTGTTGCACATCCGGCCGATCCGATTGGTTCCCGGTGAACTCGACCACCAGCCGACGTAGCCATGCCGCGTCATCACGCCCGACAGCTGGACGATGGCGATCAAGCTCTGCGGTTCTCGGCCTTCGGTTTCGACCTCTCGGTGCCGTTGCTCGCCGTCGGCGTCGGTGTACGTCTCACCCTGCAAGACGGTCCCCGTTTCATCGACGTAGGACACACCAACGGCCGGATGTTGGCCCATCCGCGCCGACAGTGATTCCGGCGTCGGGCCGGAACCGCCAAGAAACCGCAACGTTTCATCCATCAACGATGCGATCACGGTTTGCTGCATCATCAACGGCATACACAACAGTTCGGGGGGCGTTAGCAACTTCACGATTGTTTCTCCCATTCGGAAACGACTTCCGCGACGCGTTCGGCCAACGTGGTGCCTTCCGGTAGCGTTTGGTCGACGACAGCCGTCAACCTTGTTTTGATGTCCTGGTACAGAGCGTCGACGTCGGCTTGAATGCACTCGGGTGCGTCCTCGGCCGCCAGTTGATCGAGCCATTCGATGAACTCGGCCGTCTCTCGCGGTTTGGTCGCTCGCTTTCCCAACCTCGATCGCACTTTCGCCAGCCAGGCCGAACGCAACTCATCGCCGCCCGCATCCGCCTTGGGCTCGGGTTCAACCGCCGCGACCGCGCCCACGCAAACGACGTTTGTTTCCGTCAACCGCGAGCCGTCTGACTCTGACAATGATTCGGTGGACGGCGAACAAAGGAATCCTGCAACGATCTGCGTCGCGTTGTCGCCGGCACTCGCGCCAGCGTCGACCAGGCGATTCTTTGTGTCCGTGAAATCGATGTTCATCGGAGACATGAACCGATCACCGTCACGGTCTTTCGTCGGCGGGAAATTCAATCGCCGCCGACCCTCATTGCGGGTGATCATGTCGTTGTTTCGAAGCTCGACCACGCCCGTGGCTTTGTCCGAGAACGACACCCAACCATCCAGATATTCATCGTCGCACGCGATCACGTGCGTTCCCTCGCGGAATTGCCGCTGGGTCAACATCTTGTGGTTGTACTCGCCGCCCCATTGCATCACCCACGGAATGATGTCGTCATCGCGGTGTTCACTCTCCGCCATCTCCAGCGACGCGTAGGCGTTCACCTTCACGTCCGTCAACTTGTGAACCTTGATGTTCTCATTCGGCTCTCGCGCCAGCATCGTTTCAAACGTCGCCGGCGATTCTTCAACGAGCGCCCCGAAAGACTGCCTTTCGACATCAATCAGCGTCGATTCATCCGGATCGATCATGTCCGACCAACCGCACATCTCGCGCAGATTCTTCGGAACTTCGATTTCATCCGCGCCGCGAAAATCAGGATTCAGACCACTCATTGCCCCGCCCCCAGTCCGATCGCGATCGCTTGGAAATACTCCGCCAACAGAAACCGATTCAGTGGCCAACGGTCGCGCAAGTCTGATTTCTGCTTGCCTCGGAATTCGCCGTAACGATCCCCGTCTGCCGAGTCCGTGATGTCGGCGTAGAGCTGCTCACTGACCTGGTTAATGGTCTTGGTCGGATCCGAATTCAGCGACTCGGCCGCAGCGTTGTAAAAGCCCGCAATGATTCGCCGGCCTGGCAAGCCCATCGCCCACTCATTCGCCTGGCGACCGATGTTGTCAAACTTGTCTGGCGCGATCGAATCCGGTTCGGGCTGGTCGGGCTCATCCGGTGGATCTGGCTCATCGGGCATGTCCGGTTCGGGTTCCGGTTCAGGCTTGGAAACGTCAACGGTGATCACTTCGCTTTCGAACAGACCACGATCAAAATCGATCGCGGTCACGTTCAAAAACACGCGCGACGCGCCAGACACCAACCACGTGGATCGGTTGATGCCCGATGAGCCAGATCCACCGGATGAGCCCGACCAGCCCGAACCGGATTCGATCGCGCCAGACAAGTTTGACAACATCGGTCGCCAGGCGAATGAGTGGGCGAT